>JAQTLZ010000002.1 GCA_028714635.1 Candidatus Paceibacterota bacterium | reverse complement strand
CGGATCAAAGGTTGCTAGGCACCTCCCCGAAGCTTATCGCAGCCAAACTGCGTCCTTCATCGCTTTTTACAGTCAAGGCATCCACCATATACTCTTCATTTCCTGTTAGGAAATGAATTAACCACTTTACCCTGTTAAATCCCGCGAAGCGGAATCACGCCAAAGGCGTGACATTTAACAGGGTTAACTTCTTCTTTCATTGTGTTTTCACACGATGAAAATACTTTTTGTTAACCTGTTCTGTGACATTTAAATCACCGAACAGATATTTTACCTTCCACCTCCAACAGTCTGAAAAGACCCTCAATAAAGAGGTTGCTGTGGTGGGATAAGTCTTGCTTGAATCGACGAGATTCAAGAGACTATTTGACAAGCAGTCAGTCGTTCTGGAAAGAAAAAACCCGTTTTGAGACGGGCTAGGCAACAGCTTAAAAAGCTCTTGTTTAGCACCGCTTACAATAAGTGTTTTTTACCATATTTTCTGGAATCCGTATTAGTATATAGGAAACGAAAAAGCTGTCAACAAGGAGCCAAATTTCTCCAAAAATCCTTGTTTTTCAAGGCTGAAATATAAAAAACAGGCATCCCGGAGGACGCCTGAATGCCTGAACGAAAATGAATCTAATGACTGCGAGCAAACCTCTTCTTCAAGATTGGCCGCCGATAAACTTGGGGGAATGGATCCTTCCGTCCAAGGAAACGCTGAAGATGCTCCGCTCTTATCTTTTGGTGCAATATGGCAACAAGAATCTCCAACACGGACTGGATGAGGAGATCTTCATCCCACGGATTCAGAACCCTCGGACCTTCTATCGGCGCCCACGGATTTTGAAACTTGGAGAAGACAGAAACTTTTTCGGCGTCGATATTTCCAAGTCGATACTGCGCGATGATCTCCGCCACCTTTCCGAGCAGTCGCAAGTGCTCCCCGCGCGCCTTGCCGTGAGTTTGCTGGATCGCTCGGTGAAGGACCATCCAAAACTCAAACTCTTCCCCGTAACTTCTCACGAGAGTGAGAATCTTCGTGATGACAAACAATTCCCACTCTTTGCCAAAGCGTTTTTCAGCAATTTCTGAGCGCCGGACTTCAAGTTCCTCCTTATGACTTGTGGGCAGTACCTCATTCCAGATATGCAGAAGCATATCCGACTTCTTGGCAACGACCACGATGAACGTCTGGAAAATCAGCGAACGCATCATGCGCTTGTTTTTCATGCCGCCCTCCCTCTCCTCAAATCTGGAGCAGATTGCTTCCTGTAGAAGCGTTGAATGGCTAGAACAAATTTCCCTCCTCTTTGTATCACTTTCGAAAAGTAAGTCAAACAAAAACGCCCCGCCGAGAATACGGCGGGGCATTTTTTCGTTCTACCGAGTCACAATAATATTTTTATCAAGACTGGCCACTTCGCTCCCATACTTATCTGTACAGGGAGATTTGATAAGTCCGCAATACAGACCGACATGAAAAGAATATTCTCCTGGAGAAAGAGTTGTGCTATTCGCACTCGCATACCAAACAGAGTTAAGAGAGTCATAATCGGCATTAAATGACTGTCCATAAATAGATTCTCCTATCGCTGGAATCCTGGTAGTCAGAACTGACCACTGGACATTAAATCCCTCCTCGCGTCTCGCAAAAGTGCCGTCAGCTTCTTTTCCAACCAAATTGCTGAAAGAAATAAGTTCGCTAGTTTTAAATTGATCTTTCAAAGTGACACTATCGATCCAGAATTTTGAGCCAGAATGAACTGCCGAACCGAGAATTGTAAACGAAGCATTGCTGTCATCATTTGCAATTTGTTTTCCAGCTGTATCTTTCACAAGAAGTCGGATCTTAAATTGCCCCCCGGAGCGGAGATTTTTGCTTGTGTCGTTCAAACACATAACATTCTTGGGAGTAAAATTAAACCAGCCGATATTGACTAGAGTCTCACCGATTTCACACACAAACCCATCAGAAAATACCGCGCTTACGGTTGCTTTTTCATTTCCAGTCATACCAATCCCACCGTAGTAACCGTACAGCCAAGAGACTCTTTGCTCAATATCCTGATTCCATACTTCTCCTCCATTTGGCGACATAACAATCATCGAACCTTCCAATCCCGGCACTCCATGAGCGCAGGATTCACCAGTCAAAGGACTAAAAGCAGTGCTAGCTGTGCATCCTCGTATAGTGCTCGTCGAACACTGTGCTCCGGTTAGGTAACTATACCTATCACCTGGTGCACATTCAGGTCTTTGCGCAAAGACAAACTGCGGAGACATGATGAGAACCACAGAAATAGCTAAAAGAAAATATTTTGTCATTAACGATAAGAGATTGAGAAAGAATTGCTATTGTCTCCGCTCACACCGGGACCGCTTAGCTGAAACTCATAACCACTTCCCGCAGGAACATCAGATGGAATGACTACATCCGTTGAATTTCTGTAAACCGAAACAGTTCCAAGAAATCGCGACCAGTTGCTTCCATTTGGACCACCAACAAGATAGATGCTAAACATTGCACTTTGCGAAGCGGAACAAGGGTCAAAACCATCCCAGCTAAGAGTATAGAGACCTCCTGCCCACACACCGCTTCCTGTAACACTTGGATAAGTAATACGGATAGAACCGCATTGAGTTGTCGGCGCGGTTATTCGAAACGGCAGAGCATTACTCGTACCAAGATACGGACTGTTAGCTGTTACGTCATACGTACCTGCTGGGAGCAGAGCACCAGTACTTGCAATAATATATGGAACAGTAAACGTGACTCTCGATCCATCGCCTGAACCAGAATCTACAGGAATATTATCAGCAGCGTAACTTGTATTGCCGGTACCGGTTAATTGGATATCGTGCACATAAGCAAGATTACTTCCACGAATAGTCACGGAAGAACCAGCTGAAGCAGAGCTTGGTCGGATAGAAGAAATCAAAGGTCTTGTTTGATTTACTGTCATTGGTCCGCTCAATCCTTTGTGTGTTATTCCTGTCGATGGGTCATAAGCAGAAACAAGAATTGCGTATTGGCCTCCAGCGGGCACCAATTGAGAAAGAAGAGACCATGCTACTTGGCCACTATTTGGCGTGTAGAGAGAAACACTAGAAGACTGCGGACCATAAATAGCCCAAGAAGAGGTTTGCGGAAGGTCGACAAGCGAAACGCTAAGCCGGACTGTTTTTCCTGCCAGCTCGTCTGGATAGTTCCAAGAAATAACGTGGTTGTCACCAATCGCCCATGATTCGTTGGTATTTGTAGGCGATGTGACGGGCATATCGTATTTTGTGGAAGATTGAGTGCTCCCGGAAGTGAAGGTGAGCGTGTTCGTAAACATATCACCCCCATTCCCTTCGCCAGGACGACTGACAACTGGATAATTGATGATGGTATTTAAAGTCTTAGTACCAGGAGTTCCGAAAGAAAAAGCATTGGGCACAGTGACTATTCTCTGGACACCCGCAGCTAAATAAGGAACATTGGCGACAGTACCTCCCACATTGACCTGAAAAGGAATATTGTAATCAGTAGAACTATTATTAAGAATGGTCACGCGAGTAGTGATGAGTTCATTCACCTTAGGATACGCCGGCGAGTACTCAACATTGGTGATAATGATCGGTTCAGCTTGAGCTGTCAGATAACTATTCACAGGACATCGTGTGCCATTCAGAATGTTGAAAAGATCTCCCGTCTTGCAAACCATCTGGTTACCGAAACATGGAGCACCTGTCATTGAGTTAAACAAATCGCCCGGAAAACAGACTGCTGGATAGATATTCGCGGAAGCTCCTGACGGCGCTAATGAGAAAATTGTAATAAGGAAAACCGCGGCTACAAGATATTTTTTCATATAAATAAATTCTTCTATAAGTAATATGCCTTCTATTCCATAATACGCCATTTTCGATCTTAAACAAGGAAACGAAAAACGCCCCGCCGTATTCTCGGCGGGGCGTTTTCGAGAAATTTTTAAATTTCTTATCCTCGGTGTGAAATCTCACCCCGAACCTTTTCAATATATTTCGCTGCAGCGTCCTGACCTCCAAGGCCGAAGGCAAGTCCAAGTGCAACTGAAATAGCGACGATTACTCCCTGGAAGAAAGTGAGGAGGAAATCATCAGCAATTCCAACTTGAGAGAGTGCTACGATAACAGCAAAGACCCAAATAGCCCATTTTGCTGCGCTTCCAACAAGTGCTGCTGAGTGAAGTCCTGCAGCTTTTGCAGAGACAACGACGATCTTATGAATCGCTTCAGCAATAACAACTGCCACCATAAGAATGAGGACAGCAACGATAACTTGAGGAATCTTTATGAGAACAACATATCGGAGAAATTCTGTCGCTCGATCAAGGTGAAGAGCGTCAAATGAAGCAACAAGGAAAGCGAGAATAATGAACCATTTTACCAACCCTCCAATGAAAGCTCCGGAATTAAGCTTCATCCCGCCCCGTTCGATAACTTCTTCTACTCCAGCGCTTCGAAGAGCGTTATCAAGCTTGATTGACTTGAAAATTTGCTCGATCACTCGTCCAATAAAAGAACCGAGGAACCATCCTACGGCAAAAATAACGATCGCTACAACGAGATTTGGAACGTAGTTCACTACGCCAAGCCACAAATCAACGAAGGACTGTGACAATACTGTTCGCCATGTATCTAATATCATGTGTATTTTTAAGCCATTTTGAGAAAACGGCTGAAAACGATTGCTTATGTGTTCGCATAAGCGTTATTTGCTACTAATAATGTTAGAAAAGAACTCGACCTTGATAAAACGACCTTTGAATTTACGCCTTTATTATAACACCAGCGCCCCTCTTGGGGCGCTGTATCTGTGGATAAAGCAATTAGGCGAAAAAGACCCTACATAGCCATTTTATTGAGTATTTTCTTATGAGGATAGTCTAAAATGTCCCTTACCAACTTGTCGTACATGTCCATTCGGTATTTAAAATCAGTAGTTTCGAAGGCTCCATACCGCAATTCCTTACCTATTTCTGCCTCAAGAGACTTCATAGTGGCACTAAGCTTCTTTTTCTTGAGTTTATCCCCCACTACAAGGATATCAACTCGGCTCCCAGGATCCTGTATGAAAATGCCAGCTAGAACAATAAGCTTTACTTTCCCTGAAGACTGAATTTGCTCGATAATGTATTCATCCTTAATAGTAGAGAGGTTGATGAGGAGATTCTGAAGCGGAATGAGATATGCAAAAGATTCGTTCAGTATCCAGCCCATAAACTTCTTCTGGCTCATTTTGCCTTTGTTTCGCTTTGATTTTGCCGGCACGAGCTTAAACCCGACTTTTTTCTTTAAAAGCCCCATTTTCTCGAGAAGGACAATATCTTTTTTCGCACTTTTCGGATTTACTTTTGCTCTGTCAGACACTTCGCTCTGTTCATAGACGCGTTTGGGATTAAAAAGAAAAAGGCGCATAATTTTGACCTTTCCAGCGCTTCCAAACATCTTTTCAAGAATTTTCATAGGCGTATTCTATCATTCCTCTCTTGATTTTTACAAATGAAAAAAGCGGCATGTGGGAATGCCGCTAAACTGACTGAACTGCGTCCTTCGAAACTGCTTGAGGCAGTGTCGTGGCGGTAGTGGTAACGCTACCCCTTGGAGGATTGACGTCTGCCATTACCTCGGTGGGAATACCAGAATGGACTGTTCTCCCGTCATCGGTAGGCCTGCTGTTCGCGGCCTGGTTTGCCCTTTTCTCTTTGGCTTCCCTACGATGGTAACTAGGGTCCAAATGTGGATACTTCGCGTACATATCTTTATCCCTGATCACGCTTGTCCTCTCCTTGTCCTTTTGACCCACCCCCATTTCATCCCGTACAAAAACAGCCGTCTATTTTACACGTTTTTTTCGTTGTGTCAATACACAGCAAAAAACCGCCCAAAGGCGGTTTTTTGCTGGTTTCCAATATTTGAATTATTTCAACTCAACCTGTCACAGATAATTTCCTCACCCATGTTCGGAAATTTCCGCGAACCTTACAGGTTCTGTACACCTTTCACATTTTGATTACAAAACGCTCAAGGTCTTGCGGAGCGGGTCCCAACCCACTCCTCACCCGCCTCGGCGCCCATGCGCCTCCGGCCGTAAAGTAGAACTCAAGTAATACCCATTACTTGAGTTCTACTTTACCACCTGCCTCCTCAATCTTCTTCTTCACTGCTTCTGCTTCCTCCTTCTTCATTCCTTCTTTGAGCATCTTTGGAGCAGCGTCTACGAGGTCTTTTGCCTCTTTGAGTCCAAGAGCAAGAACTTCTTTCACTACTTTAATAACAGCAATCTTCTGTGCGCCAGCATCTTTGAGTTCAACATTGTACGTTGATTTCTCTTCCGCTGCAGGTCCTGCTGCGGCTGGTCCAGCGACTGCAACTGCTGCTGCAGATACGCCGAATTTCTTTTCCAATACTTTCACGAGTTCGTTCAATTCAAGAACAGACATCTTCTCAACGCTCTCTACGAGTGCGTGGAATTTTGCCGGAACTTCTACTTTTGTATCTTCCATGTTTGTAATAATAAATAATAATTAGGATGTCTTCTTCTTTGCAATCGCGTCCAATGCAACAACAAATCCCTGAATCGGAGAATTGATAACATTGACAAACATTCCGAGAAGCTGCTCTCTGCCAGGGATAGTTGCAATGCCCATGATCTCTGACTGGTTCATATATCGCTTCTCAAACACTCCGCCGAGCATCGAAAGTTTCTTGTCGAATTTCTTCTGGAATACAAGAATCTCCCGCGCTGGAGCGATAGCATCTGCACCGTATGCGATAGCCACTTCACCGTTGAGCACTGGAAGTTCGCCAGTGATGCCAGCAGTTTCAAGAGCTTTTCTCATCAAAGTCTTCTTAGCCACAGTGTAGCCAATTCCCTCTTTGGTGAGCTTCTTTCGGAGTTCAGTGACATTTGCCACCGTCATTCCGTGGAAATTTACAAAGACAAGAGACTGCGAGTCTTTCACAGACTTTTCGAGCTTTGTAAGAATTTCCTTCTTCTTCGCTTTTGTAATAGGCATAAGTAATTTTTGTTTAAAAACAAAAAAATCGACCGTAAGGCAGATAATAGTTGGAAAGATATCACAAAGTGATACCTATAACCTCGAGAGGACTTCTACCCCATTTCTCCAGGGTTGCCTCTTGTCTCTGGCCTTATGAGAGCTAGTATACGGAGAATACGGGATTAGTCAATCTTCTAAACCTCAACCTCTTTGAAGACAATTTCAATAGCATTAAAATACTTTCGGGTAAATTCTGCAGCTTCTTTTGCTGAAAATGGTCTACAAGTGTAACAATCAACAGTGAAAAGAGGAGGATTTGTTGGATAAGAATAGAATGCAGCACCAGAAGATTTCCAATGTATCCAACCACCATAACCCATGTCGTGCGCAGAATGTGCTTCGGGTGCAGAGAGAACTTCCATTTTGGTAACATCGGCAAGCTTAAGCAAATACTCTTTTATCTGCTCCGGCTCCACAATTTTTTCTGTGGTCCCCTCAATAACAACCCTCTGTCTTACTAAATCTGGAGCTAAATTTTTCCACATAAAGATATTTGAACATTATAACAAATCCCTCAATTTCTCAACAAACCCCTGTTTCTTCATTTCTTCAAAAAGAATCCAGTCTGACGTGTAGGGCAAATATTTGATCTTTTCTTCCTTCGATAAATCACGCCAGGGTAATATAGTTCCATGACAATTTTTTGAACCGCAGTGACACTTCCCTCCCGGAACTTTCCAGTCACTATTACAAATTAAGCTGTATGACTGTGTAAGCTGTTCCCCTTTTTGTATATCTCTCATCGCATACATACAGAACAAATCTTTCACATAGCAATTCGGATCACATGAATGATTTATTGTGACAGCTTTGGAGTTAAAAGCATTTCTGTAGAAATTTTTATGAAATGGAACAACATAATCGCCAGCAGTTTTATGAGTCTTTGCAACATCTGATTCTTTTTCCCCATATACCACTTCGCCATCTATATATGTAATAAAGGTTTCTTTTGGAATAAACTTTTTCGCAAAAAGGCCGAAGCCCATCGGTCCGGATAACTTCTTTATTTCAACATCCTCATTTTCTGGAAATGGCCCGAGTTGGGGCAATTCATGCCAAGTAAATTCAGTGCATTCAAATTTCTTGCTCACAAAATCGATTACCTTATTCGTATCAAAATCCGAACAAGTATAAATATCTACCGTAAAAAAATTTGTGTTGTTCCAAATATAGGTGCTGACCTCATTTTCGTTCCAAATGATGAATCCGTCGTAAGAAGAATCTTTATGAACTTTGGCATTATATGCGTAGTCAAAAACAAAGGGTCCTCGCAGACCTTTAATGATATTATCTGCGTCTTTAATCTGCTCGGTGAATTCCAGAAGGAAGTTGTATAGGAAATCGAGGCTCGTGATCTTCGAGTTATATCTGCCTTCTATAATGAGCCTTTTCCTGAAGATGTCTGGGGCTATATTGTGATACATAACTGCAGAATATAACCATTTTCACAAAATTTCAACTGGATCTTTTCCTATGAAAAAAACTGAGGAATTTTTTGTTTCAAAAGTGAAATTGTATCTGCGACATCTAGTTTAGTATTATCAATTTCAAAATAAGTGTAACTCTCATCAGCTTTATCTTTTAGCGAAGTTTCCAGAGAGAATTTACTATCCACTAAATCCATCCATTCTTTCGTTGTCTTCTTGTCTCGATTCATTCTCCTCTCGTCCCGTGTTCCCTTTTCGACAGTCAGCATCAGTATATAAATTTTCGGCTCGTATTGAAGCTTTGCTTTGAACGCATCGAAATGCGTTTTGTCGATAAGAAAGCTTCCAGCAACCACATTCTCATACCCGCCTTCAAAAAAGTTATGAATGAGGTCAAGGCTGTTTTCCAGTGCCAAACTCTGAAAATTCTCATCAAATTCAAAAGGATTCACCTGCAAGATATTTTCAGCGTCAAAAGCAGCCCCATTTTTCAAATGAGGAACAATAGCTTTAGCAAGAGTAGACTTCCCCGCCCCCTCCTGCCCACAAATGATAAGTAAGTTTTTCATTGTATCCATTAAATGAAGAGGGGCTAGTCAATCAATTATATAAATCAACTATGTACAGACTAATAAATTTTTCGACCGCATCAACTGTCGCATCTTTCAAGTTTGAATTACTCTCCGCTACCCATTTTGCAAAATTGTAAAGTTCTTGGTTACTTATCTTGAGCCACTTGTCGTTATCAGCTAAAAAGAAAAGTGATGTTGCTACAGCAATTCTTTTATTCCCATTTTGAAAAGGATGATTTTTAATCATGAGATAAAAAAGAATGGCTGATTTCTTTATGAGGGTCGGATACAAATCTCGATTATCATATGTTTGGAAAGGGGCAATAAGACATCGTTCCAAAACATCTGGATAACGAGTGACAAAATCGGGAATGGGCTCATCAAACGCCATAAGCTTCTTTGCCAGATCGTAACCAATATATTCAACATCGGCGACTGAAAGTATTCTCATGGCAATTATTCTTTACCCAGCATCTTGAGAGCTTCACCGTATTCTTTCACTGTTTTGTCAACTGATTTCTCAATCTCTTTTTTCCTTTCAGGAGATAAAATAACACCGAGAGCTGCACTCAAATCAGTGCTTTCGATAACATAATTTCGGCCGATTTTTTGGGCTTTTATTTCACCACTTTGAATCTTCTTAAATACAGCAACACGACTAATTCCAAGGATTTTAGCCACTTCAGCGGTCGATAAGAGTTTCTTGGTTCCTTTATTTTCCATGGGTCGATTATATGCTATGTTAACTAAGATTGCAATAGTTAACATATGTTAACTACGCTCACCCACCCAAACAAAGAACCTTTGAGCGCAAAAGTTTGGTACGAGTTTTAAATCTTTTTCCTGCGAAGAAGAACAGTTTTTGTAATGATTATAATGAAACTAACGATAAGAAATCCGACTCCAGAAACTATCGCCACATATTCACGGTCAAAACAGATAAGACTGCGGCACATTATGGGTGTTGTCGAAATCCACAAAAAAGCGAGAATAAAATAAACAAGGGCAAATTTCCACCAAATATTGAAAAATTTATCTGAAAGAAATAGGAATAAGATCAATACTAAAAGAACAGGTATTAGACTGAAGAGTAGAGGTTTCCAGAGATAAAATACTGAATCGTAAACACACCTTTCTCCAATAGAACACAATCCAATATTATTCGGATACATCAATGACAAACCGATGCCAAACAATAAAGTTATTATGACTACCAGTGTCCCTAGAATTTTTCGATGACTCATTATTTTGGGAGATTATCTAATAAATTAGTAAGCATAGTAACCAAGAATTGTGCGTCGATAGAATCAATTTTTTTATTCACTTTCTTTTTATTTTTTATTTCTATCTGATGCAACATACTAGAAATTCTTTTCTGGACATTTGACACCTTGCTTTTCTGAAGCATCTTTATCGCATTATCAATTTTAGCAAGAAGAGGCTTGGTAACGCCAGGAGATAAGTTGAGAGAAGCAATGATATTCTTCATTACTTTGAAATACGCGATTGAATCAAGCTCTTGCGTCGGAGCTAGATTGAAATCCACTGCACCATTCCCATCGAGATCTAGTGAAAGCGTGGTGGAAGTCGCAGATACGAGAAGAGAGGCTTGCGTTGTTGGGAAAACGGGAATATCCGCGTATGAAGAAGTTGTGGTTGTCTGGCCTCCTACCACTCGTTCAATATCGAGGGTAAAAGTTCCAATACCAGTGCCAGATATTTTTACATTTGTGGAATTATCATCTGGGAATCCTACATACTTCCCATCGCCAAGTTCAAAATAATAACTATTCGGAATTTGTTCTTCTGCGTAATTAAAATCTGAATTAGGAATAGAGATAAGGCCCGTGTGATGACCGTCGCTATCATAGAGATCTAGTGAAATCGGCGAGTGACCAGAAAGACGAATCTGTTTGCCAAGATCAACTGGATCTGGTTCTGTGGAAGTAATGAAATCAGCAGAACTTGTCGCTTCGATAATTTTGTTTTTTAGAAAATCGAGAATTACAGAAGACTCGAGAATGTTCTTATGTTCAAGAGATATATTAAATTGCGAGTTATAGAGGGGAAAATCAAAAAAATATTTACTCGTATTCAACTTCGCCGCACTTGGCACCACCACCGTCCCATCTCCATCTTCCGTAAAGATTGGTCGCATGTCCAATTCTTTATTCGTCTGACAGGCTCCTTTATCGGCGCAGACTGTTACATCTTTCGTCTGATATTTAATTCCTTTTATCGTATCCAATCCCCAACCGGCAATTTGCGTTACTGCAATGTCCGACGGAATTTGGTATGAATCGATATTGTCATGAAGTGTATTTACATTTGTGAGAATTGTAGAATTCAAAATATTCGGCAAGGTAATATCTTCTGCCGATGGTTTTGCTCTGCCATCTGCTCCAAGAAGAAAATTCTGAAGTCCTGCTTTGGTGGAAATACTTTCTCCATATTTTTGTCTGAAATCTGAAACGGTATCGATTGATGGATCAAATGTAACAACCGGATCCGACACTTTTGTAAAATATTCTGCAGAAGGCAAAAGCTGATACGCTCCGGAAAGATTCTCGCCAAATGTTCGCATTGTGGCTGCGCCCGCCAGAAGTCCGTGGAAAAGTTCTTCTCCGTATCCGTGCAGAAGCGAACCAATTGTCTGTGGCGTACCGATCTGCGGAGAGGCGACCAGAATTAACTTATCGATAAGTCCCGCCTCCCCTTTTGCCTCAAGTGCTTTGATAAGCGCTTTGCTTACAATTCCTCCCATACTGTGCGCGATGAGCGTGACTTTCCCCGTTTTCGAATTTGCCGCCAGATTTTCAATTTGGGCAACCATCGAATATGTACCCCCGCCTGCGAGCTTCACAGGATTCGCCACCGTATCATCCGCGGAAAGCCGCCAATCATACGGAAGCGGTTCCCAATCTGATATTGTGCCTGCGGTTTTCAAACCATCCATCTCATCCATGAAACTTCGGTAAATTTTTGTACCCGCAATATTTACACTATCAATAACGTCCTTTGTGTAAACCGAAGGGTCTTTGCTTTTTCCATTTGCATCTAAATGAAGAGCCTCTACATCGCTATAGTAATTCGGCTCCCAAAGCTGGTCTTCAAAAATCAGGCCCTGCTTATACAACCTACTTCCCTCGATTCCCGGCAAAAATGCAACGCTTGAACAGCACTCCGGCTCTATTACTAAAAATGGATCTTCGCTAAGCCATGGCGTGTAATTAACAGCTCCCATTACCTCATTTCCAAATCCAAGCGGATTCCCAACTTCTTCGTACGGGCCTCCTACATCTCCCCACCAGTTATTTTTTGCATCAACTACTTTTTCATCCGATTCATTCCAAAGTCCCAGAAGATCATTCTCTTTTATTGCACTTCCGCTTATGAGCAACGGGATATTCCACACATCAAGACCGATAAAATTTTTCTGAATTGTGCTTGAAGCGATACTCCCGGAAACAATATCCCCCGCACTTATTCCGGCATAAAGATAATTTTGAAAAGTCGAGTTTGATACAGAAAAAGAAGAATGTTGTCCGCTCCAGCTGTTTCCATAAAATTCAACGCCCGAATTGAAACCGCCGTCGAATGAACTTCCTGAAATGGTGACATCGCTTGTGCCTTGCGCATAAATTGCAGAACCCCAATCATTATCTTTGGCTGAAGAATCCTTGAAAGTAAGCTTCGAATTGTAGACACCCACCGCATCCCGAGTAATATTTTCAAAAGTCGAATCTTGAATATCCGCAAAAGAATCGAATAAGATCACACCAGTTCCATCTTGAAGATTTTTTATCGTCGAGTCTTTGAGTATGAGCATCGAGTCGTTATACATGCCAAAAGCAGAGCCCTGAAGATCTTCGATAATGCTTGAAGCAACGAGTATCTTACTCGCGCCATATCCATCAACTGCATCAAATGAAAGATCGAAAAGATGAGAATTTTTAAGAGAAATATCTGCATTAAAGGCAGAGATTCCTCCATTGCCATGCTCGATGGAGACAGCATCCAGTGTGGCAGTAGTGGTATCGAAATCGAGAGCTATTGAAGCATACTGGAAAACTGCATGAGAGAAATGTGATCCAGGGTCGCTTCCCCACAACCTGATGCCGTCGTAATCGAATTCCGATGGTGTCGTGAGAGCACCGTCGCCATTCGTGTCTCCTCCGAGAGAATCGTCTGCAAACGAGGTGAAGTATATCTTCTCGTTTTCAGTGCCTTCCGCGACGATTTTCCCATCTACATACAAAGCGCTGTTTTCCATTTTCACAATAACTCCTGGTTCAATTGTGAGAGTCACGCCTGAATCGATAATCAAATCGCCTGAAATAATATAGGGGCTATTTACTTTTGTCCATGTGGTATCGACAGAAATTTCTGAATCGGTGATGACGGTCTCCGCTTTTACAGAGTTTATATTGAAAATGCAGAGAGAAGAAAAAATGAGGAGAAAAATTTGTAACCCTCGCCGTCTCATTGATCTTGCACTAAAGGAGGATTGGCGAATTGGGATTGCGCTTCGATTTTTATCTTATAGGCGTTGGTGAAAATGAGGAGGAGAAAACTGGCGGTCAGAATGACCAAAAAACCTATCAGAAACTTAAAAAAGGTCTTATCGAAGTATTTCCACATACGAATAGTGTACCATCCATCTCGGAAGAAAACATCCACAAAAAAGCCCCGCCGAGAGCAAGCTCGGCGGGGCTTTTAAGGCCTTTCCAACTTTATATGAGAAACCAGACAAAACAAAACCGCCCCGAAGGGCGGTTTTGTAATCATCTCATTAGGCTTTTGGGCCCAATAAGTCACAAGAGATTAGTAAACGTTTCTTGTTGCTGTAGGAGATTCCTGTTTGTTGTCAGGTACCTCTTGTCCAGCCACAGAAGTAATCGTTACTGTTGAGATTGTTCCGTTAGAACCTGTTACCAAGTATCTAACTTTGAACGTTGTTGTATCTCCAGAAGCGACAGTGAATCCTCCTGAAATGCTAGTTACATCATCGCCAGAGCTCTTTGTGAGAGTTCCAGAAGATGTTGTTGCATTACCAGATGTAGAAGAAGCAATGCTTGCTGTAAGAACATCGAAGTCTTCATCGCCAGCTGTTACTGTGAAGAAGAAGTCTATGTATGTTCCGCCAGTTCCTACTGCCCAAGTGAAGTCTGTGACTTCAGCAGCAGAAATAGCAGCTGTCATTGTCTTTCCAGTGACAGTACCAGTCAAGTCAATGGTATCACCGTTAGAGTTTTCTGCGTCAATAGTAGAACCGACGACAGAAGCTGTAACTGTTGTATCAGCAGCAGCGTATTTGTCTTCTTGTCTACCGAATTTGACGTACACCTTAGCTTGCTCAGTAGTACCACCGTCAACTGTTAGATCTCCTTCGTCTATGGTGAAGGTAGCTATAGCGGTCTCTGTACTAGCTGTAGCAATACTTGTGTTGTCGAATGTGTAATCATCATACTTCTTTCCACCAATCATCACATACATATCATCAATCAAGTCTTCCGTGTTGATAGCTGTAGTAGATGCGTTGTAGATTGAGAGGTTGATAGGAAGCGATGTGACCTCCATATCAGATGCGCCTGAGTCTGACTTAATCTTGAATGAGAAGATATGGTATTCTTCTGAACTACTATTATCTTCAACTTTCAAAATCTGTGCATCAGGTGTAGAAGAGTCTGATTGCACCTTTGCTCCATCACTTTCTGTTGCGTCTTCGAAAGATACGGTCACATCATCAGTATCAATGTCCTCATTTGTGAGGATTGCTCCTGTAGCGTCAGTAAATCGGATTCGACTTACGACGAGATTGATCGTATTGTCTAGATCATCAGAATCAATAATGTTGTTAGCGACAAAAGCGACATAGAATCGAACTTTCTCGCCTTTCTGTACGACGGCACCATGGAGAGAAATGGTTCCAGTGAATTCAGCTGCATCTCGTGAGAAATCAGATGAATCCAATGAACCTACCTCTTTGCTTCCCATATATACCTTTACTTCGTCAACATATCGGTTGAATCTTGTTGCTCCATCGGTGTCAACAGTAGCGATAAGTCGCATAGAAGTGATTTCAGCATCAGAGTTATCATCAGCCTCTATCTCCATACCGAGGACCTTTTCCTCTTTTCCTTCGCCAACAGTGGTTTCTGTACCAGCTGTCTTAGCAGTTACTGTTATTTCACCTGCGCCACCAGAAAGTGAACCACCTCCTGATGAACCGCCAGAACATGACATTCCGGTTGTTGTGCTAAATCCTGAAGCTGAAGTACATCCTGCTGGGAAAGATCCACCACCCGAACATGGCTGTCCAGTTGTTGAACTAAATCCTGAAGCTGAAGTACATCCTGCTGGGAAACCAATCGGTGCGCAAGGCAATCCTGTTACACTGCTGTAACCTGAAGCGCTTGTACAACCTGCTGGGAAGTTTCCAGAAACTGAACCGCCCGCGTTGAGCTTAGCTCGAGTGATTGGACCTACATAACCAGCTGCTGGTGTAATACCAACACTTGTCTGATAAGCAGCAACTGCTGATTGGGTCAAAGGACCGAAGTAGCCAGTCGCAGCTGGGATACTGAGAAATCCGTTCTCAATAAGCCAGTTTTGAAGTGCCGTTACATCTGCTCCTGTTGAGCCGACAGTAAGGTTTACGTCGAACGAAGCCAAAGCTGTAAGAGCTCCTCCAGCAGCAGCAACCATTGAGACTGCCATTGCCAAACCGAGAACTCCTGCAACTACTCTCTTTGTTTTATAATTCATATTTTATTAATTTTTTGGAAATACCTTTCTCTTCAGATTATTAATAATGAATGAAGAAAAAAATTATTCCTGATTGCGTAATGTGCGAAACACATTTCAGTCTCGACTTAAGAACTAAAAATGCATTTGCGCTTTTAATCAATCTCGTCTCAACATTTTTCAATGCGGAAACGATAATGATTCAATATGTAACTTTGCAATTTCTTGCAAAGCACTCTCTCTAACTACACTATTTTCCCCATCTCATATATCGACACAAGATGAAAAAAGTAGTTAACGAATTTTGGTCTGAAATACTTACCGTAAACATGTCGTGTCCCTCTTTCATATAGAAAGAGTGGAAGAATAAGGAATTCTGTAAATAGGACTCTCTATGAAAATGTCAATGATCTGTTTCGTTCTCTCGGACAAATATAACAGAACAGTATCCGGATAAATTGCGCAAATTGAATGCGAAATTATCTCACCGCTCAATTATATATCCCCATATCGTAGCTGTAAAATAAGGCTTATGTGGATAACTGATTTCTGCAGTTTCCCCAAAATAAGACCTTATTAAACCACCCGTAGAAGGATTGTTGAAAAACGCCAAAATGGCCTTATGTGGCCCTTTTTTTGTTGTATTTCAACATTCAATGATTCTACTCATTTAGGGGCTTAAAGTCAATCCAAATAGGGTATGACTACCCTTAATGACGTAGAACAGAGTAAATTGTGACCAAGATCACTTTTGAACATGTATGGTAGGGAGCGCGCAATCAAGATGTTTATTCTAAGCTATCCTATTTCTTAATAGAATAAGAACTCCATCGTCTTTCGCCATGTTTCTCTAGGACACCATTCTTAACCATATCAATGAGCTGTCTCTGAATAGTTTTTTCGCTGCAGTCCTTTATAACCTCCCCAATGTCTTTTATGGTCAACGAGCCTTCTTTTCTATCTCTAAAAGCCTTTAATATCATTTCTCTTCTATCAACAGCAGGCGCTGTCCTTTGGATGTCTTTATAAAGGACATTATTGTCTTTTACATCTATATGTCTTTTATAATGTCCTTTATAACCCAAGAGGGGTCTTTTGTCTCCCGTGGAAAGATTCTTGATTATATCCTTTTCGAAACTGCCTCCTTTCAGAAGCGTCCCGGAATGATTGTCCGATATTTCATTCACGCTGAAAAAATTGCTTGGAATAGTGAAAGTATTTTCTTCATCTTTTCGAACTCTTTTCGACTGCAAAGTCTCTGTAAAAAGCCCAAATTCCTTCTTCAAGATGAGGTGATTCATCTCCGACATCATTCCGGATGCATAACCAATCTCGCACAGAGAGAGTATCTCTGTCGCGAGAAAATATGTTGTTTTTATTTTCTGATCTCTTTCTTTTATTGATAAATGTATGAGACACATTGTGTCCGATACGAGCTTTACGGCCATCTCCCGGAGCTTGAAACGAAGAGGGTCGTTTTGCTCAAAAAGGTTAGTGAGCATATAAAGGGCAGTGGAAAGTCTTTGAGACTTCTGAGACAAGAAATCAAAGTGCCCATCTTGCGTTTTAATCTCATTACCCGAAAATCCCTTATTTTCTTCATTCCTGGGTGAAGAATCGTAACTTCGGTTATTTGAATTACTATTGTTTTTTTCTTCCATTCTTGTGTCTTTTATTGTCTTTTACACTTCCCTTACCTGTCCTTTATCAATTTTTGGAGATTTTTGGAGATTTTTTTCTGATTCTTAGTGTCCATTATATATCGGACAAACAAACCCGTCTATTGACGAGATTTTGTTATAAAGTTGTAAAGTTTTAAAGTTATAAAGCAAATCCGCGCCAAAAGAAAAAGAAAATATGATATGATGATGAGAATTATGGCGAAAAAAAATGAGGAAAAAAGATCTTCCTTGCGATTAAAGGAAGAGACCTCCCAAACAATACTTGGTCTTGTTTTTTTTGCTATAGCTGTATTCTTTTTGCTCGCGAGTGCGGATAAAGCCGGGCCCGTAGGCAAAGCAATCTATGAACTCTTCGCCTTCCTCCTCGGCATCGGATATTTTCTTATTCCCCTTCTCTTTATCCTTCTCGGATTTTCTTCGATCAAAAAAGCTACCGGGCATTTTGTCCTTTCGAGAATACTTGGTTCGCTCTTTTTCTTTTTCGCAGGTCTCGGAGTCCTCGATCTCCTCGCTCCTTTTCGAGCTGGGATCGTCGGGAAAATCGTCTCAACCCCATTCCTTACATTTTTTGACTTCTACGCAAGCGTCTTCCTTCTCTTTGTGGTCATTATTATTTCCCTTCTCGTAATTCTCGATACTCCGCTTCAGTGGTCTTGGTTTGTTTCTTTGTTCAAAAAAAGAGAGGTGCAGGAGAAGGAAGTTAAGGTAAGCGTGCTTGGACTCACCAAAAAGGACGAAATGCGGATGAAGCTCGCGAAAGAAGTGCCAAATGATGATGACGCCGAGAAGGTTTACAAAATTGAAAAGCCCGGAGACACTCCTCCACTATCGCGAAAAGTAAAGGAGGAAATGGATGCTCCTCATAAGTCATACATAAGCATGCGACCCTTCACCCCTCCCCCACTCTCTCTTCTTGAGGAGGACAAGGGAAAGCCTGGAGTGGGAGATATAAAAGCGAATGCGAATATCATAAAAAGAACCCTCCAAAACTTTGGAATCACTGTGGAGATGGATGAAATATCGATCGGCCCCTCGGTCACTCGATATTCACTCAAGCCCGCCGAAGGAGTAAAGCTCTCGAAGATCGTCGCACTTCAGAATGATCTTGCGCTCTCGCTTGCAGCAAAAAGCATCCGTATCGAAGCACCGATTCCCGGCCAATCGCTCGTTGGAATTGAAATACCAAACCGCGATAAGACAACTGTCGGACTTGGGACCATTCTCGGCACGGAAGAATTTCAGTCTTCTGAAAAAGCTCTTCTCGTCGGCCTCGGGAAAAGCGTTTCTGGAAAAGCACATTTTGGAAACATCGCAAAAATGCCACACCTCCTCCTCGCCGGTTCGACTGGTTCTGGAAAATCAGTGGCGATCCACGCGCTCATCACTTCCCTTCTCTACCGGAACTCTCCTGAAAGCCTTCGATTTATTATGATAGACCCGAAGCGTGTTGAGCTCACTTTGTATAACAAAATTCCCCACCTTCTCACTCCCGTAATTACCGAAGCGAAGAAAGCCATCCTCTCCCTCAAATGGGCAGCGAAAGAAATGGATCGCCGTTATGACATTCTTGAGGCGGAGTCTGTGCGTGACATTGAGTCATACCATAAAAATATCCTTGCTCCAGCACAGAAAAAAATGCTGGAAGCACATAAAGGCGAAACAGCTCCAGTCGAATCGGGTCAGCTCCCAGAAACAATGCCGTATATCGTCATTGTTCTCGACGAACTCGCTGACATCATGACCACCTATCCACGAGAACTTGAAGCGTCTATTGTTCGCCTCGCGCAAATGAGCCGAGCTGTTGGAATTCACCTTATACTTTCCACCCAACGTCCTTCGGTAGACGTCATCACAGGACTTATCAAAGCGAACATCCCCGCTCGAGTAGCACTCCAGGTCTCGTCGCAAATTGACTCTCGAACCATTCTTGATACGGGAGGAGCAGAGAAACTCCTTGGTGCCGGAGACCTGCTCTATCTTTCAGGAGAAATGTCCAAACCGCTCCGGCTTCAATCTCCTTTTATTTCAGAAAGCGAAGTGAAGAATGTGGTGAAATTTATCGTCGATCAATACAAAGATGAATTGCCGAACGAGATAAACCTTTCTCCGGAAGCTCTTGAAAAAAATGTTGCCTTTTCTTCTAATCTCGAAGACGGTGAAAATCCTGCCGACGAAGATCCTCTCTACGAAGAGGCGCGCGAGATAGTGCTCAAAGCTGGGAAAGCTTCCACTTCATACCTCCAAAGGAAACTGCGAGTCGGGTATGCGAGAGCAGCGCGCCTCATCGACATGCTTGAAGAAAACGGAGTAATCGGCGCGGGAAGCGGAGCAAAGGCCAGAGAAGTAATGGGAGGAGACGCGAGTGATGCAGGAGAAGAAATCGGAGAAGACGATACTTCGGAAGAAGCCACTCCCAAAGAACTACTGTAATGAAACGTGGGATAGAATTCTATGTGAAATTGATCCTTGTCATACTCTTCTTGGCAGGATTTCTCGGCTACGCAGGGTATCAATCAAGAAAACTTTTAAGCGGGCCCGAGATCAGAATCTCCTCCCCCATTGACGGAGAGACCGTTGCCTCTTCGACCATTACTATTTCCGGACAAGTGTCCGACGCGACAAATATTTCTCTCGACGATAATCCGATTGTTATGGACGAAGCCGGAAACTTCAAAGAAGAGCGGGTACTTATGCCTGGACTGAATATCATAAAAATCCGCGTAGAGAACCAATTTAAGAAAACAGCAGAGAAAATTTTGCAAATAGTTTACAAACCCGCCGTAAATTAAATACGAAAAAATTTATGGCGGGTAAACCGAGCGTTTGATAGAATAGTGGAAGATTGTAACGACAGCTTTTATTATCATTATCAGATCATACAAACACATGGCATTCGTAAAAAAGGAGAAAAAGGAGGCAAAACAGATAGGGGTGAATATTGAAGACACATTGGACGCGATTCGCACCAAATTCGGCGATGAGGCGATCATGAAGCTTGGCGACAGGCCTAAAGTGAGCGTAGACGCTATCTCTACCGGCTCTATCGGGCTTGATGCAGCACTTGGTATTGGAGGACTTCCTCGAGGAAGAATCATCGAAATTTTCGGCCCCGAATCATCTGGAAAGACCACCCTCTCGCTTCACGTTATTGCAGAGGCGCAAAAGAAAGGCGGAATCTGCGCATTCATCGACGCTGAACACGCGATGGACCCACAGTACTCTGCTCGGCTTGGCGTAAACATCAAAGAGCTTCTTCTTTCACAGCCGGACACAGGAGAGCAAGCGCTCGAGATTGTAGAATCGCTGGTGCGAAGCGGAAAGATCGATGTCATTGTCATCGACTCTGTCGCTGCTCTTACACCGAAAGACGAAATTGAAGGAGACATGGGACAATCTCACGTCGGCAAGCAAGCTCGACTTATGTCGCAAGCGCTCCGCAAATTGACCGCTATTGTCGCCCACTCAAAGACCATCGTCATTTTCATAAACCAAATCCGAATGCAGATCGGAGTCATGTTTGGAAATCCAGAGACAACTCCGGGAGGAAAGGCGCTCAAATTCTACACATCGGTACGAATCGATATCCGCCGAATCGCCCAGATCAAAAAAGGTGAGGAAATCGTCGGAGGACGCGTGCGAGCAAAGGTAGTAAAGAATAAAGTAGCGGCACCATTCAAACAAACAGAATTCGACCTTATGTACAATGAAGGAATTTCTCGTGAAGGCGAACTTATCGCACTCGGAGAGAAAATGGGAATCATCAAAAAAAGCGGAACATCCTACAACTACGGCGAGGAAAAGCTCGGACGAGGATATGATGCAACAAGGCAATTTCTGAAAGAAAACAAAAAAGTCTCTGGAGCGATCCTCAAAGAAATCACAAAAAATCTCGCTGATGAGAATTACCTCTTGATGCACGGAGCTCCGACAACGGGTACAGAAGAGAAGGAAGAGTAGTTTATTAGAGGAATGTAATTCACGTGCATATTTATGAAAGGCAAGATAGTGATAGTTATTGGAGGATTATTGTCATTGATTTTCTTAAGTATAGAATTCTTTTTTCATTCCTGTGCAAGTTGGCCAGTGTTCGCTGCTTGTTTGAGTTTAGGTATAGTTTTCTTTGGAATGTTCTCTTCGAGAAAAGATATACCGACGTCCATTGCCTATGGACTTCTTAGTGTAGTGCTTTTTTTCTTAATACTTGGAGTTATCGAAACGTCGATTTATGGAGCTTTCGAGTGTACAAGTGCACTTCCCCTTTTCTGAAATCCGGTTTCAAACTCGGCGGATTCAAAAAGGCTTGGGTTTGAGTTTTTAATGGACTTTTTCTGTTTTTCCTGTAAACTCTTGGCATTACGAATTAAGCCTACCCTATTCCCATGGCAATGCTTGAATACAACGAAGCGACAGTTCACAAATACATTATTCACGATGGTGAGCCTTTTGAAGTGATTGATTCTCACGTTTTCCGTAAACAACAGCGAAAGCCGGTGAATGCTGTGAAGATCAAAAGCCTTATCAACGGCCGAGTAACGGAAGTTTCCTACCACACCACAGATAAGGTGGAAGAGGCGGAAATTGATTACAAGGATGTAAAATTCCTCTATTTGAACAAGGGCGAGTACTGGTTCTGCGAGGTAAACGACCCCTCAAAGCGATTCCAGCTTGCAGCTGACATGATCGGCCCTGGCGGGAGATTTCTCAAAGCTAACTCCACTATTGAAGCGATGGTTTTTGATGAAAAGATTATCGGAGTGAAGCTCCCTATCAAAGTGGAACTCAAAGTAAAAGAAGCTCCTGATGCAGTGCGAGGCAATACCTCAAGCGGTGCGAATAAGATCGCGATTTTGGAGAATGGCGCAACCGTGAATGTTCCCCTCTTTATTAAAGAAGGTGAAACTATCCGAGTGAATACCGAGACAGGAGATTATGTAGAGCGAGCTAATAACTAACACGAACAAAAAGCCCCGCCCTTTTCAGGGCGGGGCTTTTTCATTTTACTAATTTTTTTGTTGTGATACATTAGTTTTCAGAAAACCCACGGAGACCAAAAAATGCTAAGGAAGACGGGCAGGATAGTGGCTGTAATGATCGCATTCGTGCTCTCAGCCTCTCGGCCCGTCTTCTTCGGGCCTTACATGATTTACCTCAACCTGCACAAAGCAGGTTGGAAGGAAGTGTTGCTGGTAATGCTCGGAGTTGTGGTGAGCGACATACTGGATGGCGTAGTCGCAAAGCGCCTGGGAGGAAAGTGCAAGTCTGGCGGTCAGATTGATTCCATTTCGGATAAAATCTTCACTGCTGAACTCTTGTATGACTACTCTTGGGAGTACCCCCTTCCGGTAATACCTACTGCGCTAATCATAATGCAGCGTGAAGTAGAGATAGGGGTACTTAGGTGGAGAATGGAGAAGCTCGGAATTAGTTTCGATGCTGACATGCCGGGAAAAGTGAAAGCAGTATTTCAATACCTTTTCATCGGAGCAGTTGGTGTCCTACGAAGTACCGCGCCAGAGTACATTCATACTGCCGCATTCTGGACCAGCGTGATTGGAGGAGTCATAGCAATAGTTTTAACTCTCTACAGTCAATTCTGGTACTATAAAAAGGCAGACGGACTTCTCCTAGCACATTACGAAAAATGGGCAGAAGAAATCGAAAAACGGCAGCTCGTCTGAGTGCCGTTTTCTTTTTCTCTCACTACTCTTGACGATTATCGAGTCAAATACGGCAAAAGCGCCATAAATCGAGCTCGCTTAATAGCCTCTGCAAGCTGTCTCTGGCTCTTTGAACACACCCCTGATTTCTTTCGAGAAATCATTCGAGCATGAGGATTCAAAAATTTCTTGAGAATTTCTGTATCCTTGTAATCAATATATTTAATATTGTTACTGGTGAAAAAACATTGCTTATTCATAATCTGAAATTTAATTTTTAATACTAGAACGGAATATCTTCCGTATTGATGTCTTCTTCTGGATACTGAATGGTATCGAGTGGTGGAGCATCATCCCCTGCCGGAGCTTTGCCTTTTGGCGCGACCGTACTTGCTGCAGAGCCTCCCATTGGAGCACCTGCACCGCCAGCTGGCCGATTCCCAAACTGCACTCTTTCTGCAACGATCTCTGTTCGATACTTTTTTGCTCCTGTTGCCTTGTCATCCCAGCTTCGTGTCTGCATTCTGCCTTCCACAAGCACATTACTTCCCTTTTTGAGATACTGTGCGCTTGTCTCTGCAGATCTACCGAAGACCACAATATTGTGATATTCCGCTTTATCCTGCCACGCTCCGCTTTTATCTTTAAAACGAGAGTTGGTAGCTACAGAGAAACTGCAAACCTGAATTCCTGAAGGAAGCGCACGCACTTCTGGATCGCGAGTAAGATTTCCAATGACGAATGCTTTGTTGAGATACATCCCGTAGTGAAATTTTAGGTCGTTTTTGTTCCAAAAACTTCCCCAAAATCAATTTATGTTTAATAACATCATTGTACTCCCGTGGTAGATTATTGCCAGTAACTTGGAACAACCTGAAATTCTACTACGGGATACATACTTATTTAAGGAGTTCGTCGATAGATTTATCCAATTCTTCTACAGAAACTGGCTTTTTGTCTTTTTCCGCCGTAGCGCCAACTCCCGGAGCTTTCTTCTCCCCTCCTTCCTTATCCATTCGAGCTTGGGAAATGATTTTCTGCATAGATACAAGCGTGTTCTCTCGAACAGTCTTAATAAGTAAGAACCGAAGCACGTTTTCATTTGCTTCCATCGCCTCCTTAATTGCTGGAAGCGCTGTCGCGTCTGCTTCAAATTTTATCCAACCGAAATATGCCTTGTCGAAGATACGCTTCTTTCCTGCTACCGTTTTTGCAATCGTGTACGCAAGAGGATGAAGTCTTGGAAGCTCTTCAGAGATTATAACTCCTTTTTGCTTTTCAATAAGAAATTTTACATCTCCTGCTTCTTTGGGAACATTTTCCTCTGCTACAAGCGGAACGATGTGGTAGCCCACTTCGTAGATCCGCGCCTCACTTTCTACCGCTTCATCTTTTTCTATTTCACTCATGAGTTTTATCGTTAAGATTAATTTTGTTTTGACAAGAATTTTGGCAAAACAAAGACCCTCACCATGGACCTTTGAGATACGTCTGTAAGGGCGTATCTAGCGAGAGTTGGCACTAGATTAGCATAGGAAATGGCCTATTGCAATTACCAAAGACCGAAAACGCGTCCCGCGTTTTCGGCAAGCTGGGCTGGTACTTTCTCATAATCCTCTCCCCGAATTTCAGCAATTTTCTTCACCACTTCCCTCACATGAGCAGGCTCGTTTCTTTTTCCACGAAATGGCGCGGGAGAAACGTACGGAGCATCCGTTTCGGACATAATCATATCGAGCGGAGCGTTTTTTATCACTTCGTCATAGTCTCTGGCAAACGTAATTACCCCCGTAAAAGAAATTGTGTAACCAAAATCAAGAATTTCTTTTGCTTCTTCCCATGAGCCAGCAAAGAAATGAAAATTTCCTTTTACTTTTGCCCGAGCTTTCAAAATCTCCAGTGCATCTTTATAAGCACTTTTCCCCGATTCTTTATTCGAGCGAACATGAAGCATCAGGGACTTCCCCGCTTCATTCGCCAAATCAATCTGCATTTCGAAATTCTCCCGCTGGATTTTTATTGATTCCTCATCGAGATGATAGTAGTCGAGTCCGCATTCCCCTATCCCCACTACTTTCGGATGCTTCAGCATGCTTCGATAAACGCTCGTATCAAATTGCTCACCTCTTGAAGTAAATTCTTTTCCACCTTCACCTAGTTCCTTTTCATCATGAAAAGATCTGGAAGTATGAACTGGGTGAAGCCCGACAATTGCGTAACAATTCTCATATTTCTCAGCCATCTCAATAGCCTTTTTTGAAGTATCAACCTGCGTACCAACATTTATCATCGCAACTCCCGCATCCGAGGCACGTTGAATAACCTCCTCACGGTCTTTCTCAAACGCAACAAAATTGACATGAGTATGAATATCTACAAATTGAAATTTCATTCGCTCAATTTTAACAAAATAAAATGCCTAGCGCGATGAACTCACGCCAGGCATTCGAAAAATTGAGACTTCACGCGGCAGCAGGCAAAACTTCCGGAGATTTGCGAGACCGTTCTGGAATAGTATTGATGGTCATCACCAAATGAGGTGCCAACCCCAGCCATTCCACAATAATCGGCTCGCACAAAATGTTGGGATCAAGACGCTCTGTCCGCCTCCAACCTTTTGCTCTCAGAAGATCTTCAGCCTGTTGGATGGAACCGAACGGGCCAAAGAACTCGTAGGAACCTGGTAATGTCAGATGCGTTCCAGGAACCGAGTTGTCTTTCAACTGTATTTCGTATTCCAATGCAAACTCCTTTCCGGAAACACCACGTTTCCTATTAAGAATACTAGGATCTAACTGAAGTTTTGTCCAATAAATAAAAGAACCTCCTATTCCTTTCGGAAAGGCGGTTCAGTAGTAAACGTTTCGTGCACAAAGCGACACTTAGCCCGCTTCGGTAAAACAAACGATAAGTCCCATCTCATTGTCATCCGAAGGGGAACCGAATGAGCAGAGACACAGAAAGATCGAATCGGGATCTTTCACGACAAGCGCGCGCATAAACATCTGATTACCACGCTCGTCTTGAAAAAGGTTCTCCGGCCGATCATACGAGCCGAACCACAAATTGGAATGGTGATGTGGCAACTTCGGCTCCATCTCCTCACACAAGAGACAAATACCCTGAACGCCCGGATAGACGGCGCCGAGACTATCGAGAAACTCCATCCGTGTATGGGAGTTGGTACCTCCTATCTGCTCCCAAATTCGGACACGAAGCCTGTCTCCTGGACGCAAGATACGACTCGGCGTCGGGAAATTAGCGTCTGTTGCACCTGAATCGAAATCCCACTCGTCTCCATTCCTTTGAACACAGGATGCCAAATACGTCCTATGATTGTAATCCGCCGGTACCTGCAGAACCCCGAGATCTGCGTACTCCCGGAATCGTAATGTTGCCTTCAGTGTAAGCTTCGGATTCTTCACGGCAAGGATCGTAATGTACAGAACGACGAGACATAGAACAACAGCCATTACCACGAAAAGCACCGCGATCCAATTATCTAACATGGGGGAATCCCTTCCTCAAAAGGCCAAAGCTGATTCATCAGCTCACTGGATAGATTAGATAGAAAAAAGAAAGTGTTGTCAATATTCGCTTTATTCCTTCCTCGGAAAAAGAGAAACTTCGGGCATTTTGTTTGCCTTCACCGCGGATTTAATTTTTTCTGACGTTTCGGGCAATATTGAATTTAACATTCTGCCGATTGTGTAGAGACGGACGCAGAGATCTTCAATAATGGTTATCGCCTCTGCTTTGTTCGTTTTTATAAGCTTGAACGGCTCTTCTTCTTGAATGATCGAATCAAGCACCGCGATTTCTTTCCATACGTAGTCCGCCGCGGTTTTTATATCGTATTTTTCAATGGCTTTTTTAAATATTTCTGGGATTGGATCCTCTGGAATTTTCGGCGCCTTTTCTAAATTTGTTTGTGCCATTTTCATTATTCGAGCGACGAGATTCCCCAAGCCATTCGCAAGATTCGCGTTATAGGCTTCTTTAATACGCTCGAGCGTTACATCACTATCTTCAAACGGATTCACTTCCCTAGCAAGGAAATAGCGCACAGCATCCGTGCCGTATTCTTTTACCAGATCAGTAGGGCTTATGACATTGCCTAGGGACTTGGACATTTTTTGCCCGCCGCTAATTATGTGCCCGCGAAGGATTATTTGTTTTGAATTTTGAAGCCCCGCGGAGAGAAGCATCGCCTGCCACATTGCCGATTGCTGACGAAGGTTGTCTTTCCCAGCGATTTGAATTCCTGGCCACCATTTTGCAAATTCGGTTTCATTTTCTGGCCAGCCGATAACATCAATATAATTCACAAGTGCATCAAACCAAACGTACATAACATGCTCTTCATCTCCAGGAACATCCACTCCCCACGGCATTTTGCTTTTTAAACGGGAAATTGAAAAATCTTCAAGTCCCCTTTCAACAAATGCTTTTATCTCGTGTAGACGCGTTGCCGGAACAACAAATTCTGGATTTTTTTCATACAAATCCAGAAGCACTTTCTGATATTTTGAAAATCTAAAAAAATAATTTTCTTCTTCAATAATCTCGAGCTCTAAATTCGGGTGTATCGCGCATCTGCCGTTTATAAGTTCCGATTCTGTCTTTTCAAGTTCACAGCCGACGCAATATTTAATTTTGTAGGCTTTTTTGTAGATGTCGCCGGAAGCAGCACAGGCCTCCCAAAAGCTTCCCGCCGCTTTTTTATGCTTCGCGTCCGTAGTGCGAATAAAACTATTGAAACTCAAGTTGAGAGAAAGTTTTAGGCTTTCAAAATGCGTTGCTTTTTCATCAACATATTTTTGAGTAGAAATTCCCTCTTCCTCGGCCTTTCGATACACTTTTATGCCATGTTCATCCGTACCGGTATTAAAGAAAACGCTTTGGCCCATGAGACGCGCGTAGCGAGCCAGAATATCAGCGTGTACAATTTCCGCGGCAAAACCGATATGTGGATCAGAATTCACGTACGGAAGAGTCGTCGTGATATAAAAGGATTTCTTTTCTGCCATGAAATTATGTCTTTGATATTCCTCCTTACAGGAGCTGTACACCTTTCGCTTTTTGATTACAAAACACTCAAGGTCTTGCGGGACGGGTCCCTACCCTTCCCTCACCTTGGTGAGGTGCCCGAATTTATTCTTTCGCACATCAGAATAGTATTCCATGAATACCGCCGCGACCGGGACAGAAAGAAGCACCCCAAGGAATCCCGCAAGTCTCCAACCGACAAGGAGCGAAATGATAACAAGAATCGGCGAAATACCCACTATTTTGTTTACCACCAAAGGATAGATGAGATGATTCTCAAACTGCTGAACAATGACGTACAAAGCAAGCACTAAAAGCGCAAGCGGGGTACCTCCGCTCACAAACGCGATAGCAACACCTGGAATTGCAGAGAGAATTGGGCCGAAAAGCGGAATGATCTCCAAAAGTGCTGCGAGGACCGCGAGAAGAAGCGCATGCTTAATTCCGAAAATAGTAAGGCCAAGAAAATCCAAAACTCCGACAAGAAGCCCGAGAAGAAGCTGGCCTTGAAGCCAGAGGCCAATCTTCTTCTGTGAACGCTTCCACAAATCCGTTACATAATTTTTATACCGAATAGGCGATGCTACTTGAAGAAAATCTTCCACTCCGTCTTCCTGCACCGCAAAATAGAAAGAGAGCACGAATATGAGAATGAAAGAAAGCGCTCCACCGAAAAGGATGCTTGCAGTATTAAAGAACCCGCTCGAAAACTGGTTCACCACTCCCCGAACAGAGCCGATAACTCCTTGCAGATTAAACTGCGAAGAAAGGCCTTGGAGCGGATTGTCAGGAGAGAGTATTCCTTGTTCTTTCAAAGATCCGAGGACATCGATGGAGTTTATTCTCTCCAAGAAACTTGTCGTCTCTGAAAGAAGGGTCGGTAGAAGGAAATAAAAGACAGCTGCAAGAGCAAAAATAACAAGTACATAGAGAATAACGACAGAGAACGTCCGAGGAATTTTTTTCTCTACAAGATATCGAGTCGCTGGTTCAATAGCTGATGCAATGACGATCGCCGTCAAAATAATGAGAACGATATCTCTTAAAAAATAGAGGGCGAGGACAAGGATAATAAACAGGAGACTTTTAATGATCGTGCCCGTGGAGATATGAATGAGGGTATTTTGGGGCTCATTGTTCATACGGGTATCATATCACCCAAGACAGGCCTTTTCAAAGGTATTTAGAACTTTACAACCGAAGAGAATTTTTTGGAATCCGAGTATGGACCAATGAGAGCGAGGTTGAGCCTCTCATCACGGAAAATTTCTTTTGCGATAGTTTGGATCTGTTCTGGCGTTATGGCTTTGAGTTCTGCCACTACTTCCTCTGGACGAAGGATTGAACGCTTGAGGACCTCCTGAAAACCATAGAAATTCGCAAGAGAATTCGAGGATTCGAGTCCGAGATAGAGATGCCCGATGATGTATTCTTTGACGCGGTTTAATTCCTCGAGAGAGACAAGCTCCTCTTTTGCTTTTTTGAGTTCAGCAAGTATGGCTCCGATTGCTTCTTCAACTCTGTTCACATCTACCCCAGCCGAGACAGAAAAATACCCATGATCAGTCGAAGCGTCGTTCCCGGCGTGAACGTAGTAACAAATTCCCAAATCATCCCGAAGTTTCTGGAAAAGACGCGAGCTCATTCCCCCGCCCAAGACTCCTGCCAAGAGATTCGCCACTCTGCTTTTTTTATCATACACATCAAAGGTGCGCACGCCGAGCACAAGATGCGCTTGATCGCCTTTTCTTTCTTTGAGTAAAATTGCCGGCGCTTTTTGTTTCTCTATAACTTTTTGCTTTCCATCTTTTTGAGTACGAGAAATATTTTTAAATAACTTTTCTATTTCGGAGATAACCTTCTCTTCATCAATATGCCCCGCAACCACAATGGTCGTCGCGCTCGAGACATAATGTTTATTCCGATATTTCACAAAATCATCGCGTTTAAGGCGCGTGACGACTTCTTTTGTCCCGGCGACATTCCATCCCGCGGGCTGATCACCGTACAAGAGCTTTACGAACATATCCTGCACATGATCTTGAGGAGTATCTTCGTACATATTAATCTCCTCGACGATAACGCCTTTTTCTTTTTCAATTTCTTTTTCGGGAAAAACAGGATTCAAATAGAGATCGGAAATAATATCTAGAATCTCTGGAAGATTTTCAGCACGAGCTTTGGCGTAGTAGCCGGTAAATTCCTGGCTGGTGAATGCATTATACGTCGCTCCGATCTGATCAAGCTCGCGAGTGATGTGAAAAGAGGATGGGCGTTTTTCCGTGCCCTTGAAACAGATGTGTTCGAGAAAATGAGAAATCCCGGCTTTGTCTTTCGTTTCATATTTCGAGCCGGCTTCAACAAGCACCATAACTGTCGCGGTGGGATTATCTTTCATCGGCACTGTGATAATCCGAAGACCGTTCGGCAGTACTTTTTTAGAATATTTCATAGTGTTCAGCTTACAGAAAAATAGAGAAAGAGACAAGAAAAAAACTCTCTCAATCCTTTTGCCGGGAATGGGAGAGCCATGTAACAGTCAAGCACGTTATTTTTCACGCAGAAACATCGCGTAAGCGCCTCTGGTACAACCGTTACCAAGAGAGTTCAAGTAGACTTCTGCGCCATCACCATCACGGTGAATCACATAAGTCATAAGATGACCACCCTCTTCGGGCGCTGACTCCCTTTCTCCCGGACACACAACCCAATTGTCGGTGGGCACTTGTGGAGCGTGTTTCAACGCTACAAGCCCGGCACCCAACATTCCGGTGGGGATGCGCTCGTATTCCCGGGCGATTTCGAGCAATCCTTCGGTTCCGATATTAGAGAGGAGCCGAAATATTTCACAAATGTAGAAGCGCCCAGATATGAGGACTTCAAACGACCGAACAAGATTAAGTTCGGGAGCAAACTTCACAGAGTGCGTGAGACAGACCTCTTTTAAGGCCGCCACAAACGCTAGCTGCTGATCCATTATGGTATCTACTCCGCCTTCGTTAGCCCCAATCTCCCCGAGAACACATTCGGTTAGGCGGTATAACCAAAGCTTTTGATCAAACTTTACTGGAGCGGAAAATGCGGCAGGCATGCTTGAATCTCCTTAAGAAGACGGGTAAACGGAAGGAAAATCACAGGAACGACTAACTAGAGTAGTTATACAATACCTTGTAATTTTTTGCTAATTTCTTCGAGTGCGACTCTTTCTTGCTTTCCAGTATCGCGATCGCGAACTGTTACGCCAGCATCTTTTTCAATAGTATCAAAATCGATCGTGATACAGTACGGAGTGCCGATCTCATCTTGCCTGCGGTAGCGCTTGCCGATATTGCCGTTGTCGTCAAATTCAACTGCGCCGATTTCTTTTTTAAGCATCGCAAATACTTCTCGTGCTTTCGCCACCAATTCCGGCTTATTTTTGAGAAGCGGAAAGACGGCCACTTTGACCGGTGCGATTTTTGGCGAAAGTTTCAAATACGTTCGCACTTCCCCGCCAAGTTCATCTTCAGTATAGGCATCAGAAAGAATGGCAAGCATCGTGCGATCAAGTCCAAAAGATGGTTCAATTACATGAGGAATAATGCGTGTTTTTGTCTCTTCATCTAAATAATCCAGCTTATGAGCAGTAAGATCATAATCCGTTCGATATGCGAGGCCATAGAGTTCTTTCTGGCCAAAAGGAAAATCGAACTCAAAATCAATCGTGCGTTTTGAATAGTGGGCTCGATCTTCTGCGTTAATCTCAATCTCATGGACGTGAGGTTTTTGCAAACCGATATCTTTTACCCACTCGTGCATTTGTAGGCGGAATTCTTCGAAATATTTTTCCCAATCAGTAGGCCTGACAAAATATTCGATTTCCATTTGTTCAAGTTCGCGAAGACGGAAAATGAAGTCCCTTGGGGCAATTTCATTCCTGAAAGCTTTTCCAATTTGTGCCATTCCAAAAGGAAGTTTTGGATGAAATGAATCAACAATGTTTTTGAAATTCACAAACATCCCCTGGGCAGTTTCTGGACGAAGATACGACAGCGAAGATTCGTCCTGCACTGCCCCAAGATGAGTTTCGAGCATCATATAGAATTGGCGCGCTTCACCGAGCTTCCCTCCACATTCAGGGCACACTTCTTTGTTTTCGAGATGATCAACACGGAAACGGCGCTTGCATTTCGTGCAATCAACAAGCATATCCGCGAATCCACGGGCATGCCCAGATGCTTGCCAGACTTCTTGTCGCATTAAAATAGAAGCATCGACTCCATACATATCCTCTCTATCGTCCACGAACCTCTTCCACCAGAGCTTTTTTATATTATTTCGAAGTGCCACTCCATAGGGTCCATAATCCCACATCCCAGCAAGTCCACCGTAAATCTCTGAACTCTGATAGACAAAACCACGCCGCTTGCAAAGCGCGATAATATTTTCCATTTTATTATTCTCTTTTTTTGAATCAGCCATTTCTTTTTATTGCTCCACTTTCTGCTGTCCCTCGGAATAATTTGGATCGCTTACGATTTCGGTGGTCAACGCTCTGTTTCTTGAACCAACATCATCTCCATTCCAGTCATCAACTCCAGAAAGAGTCGCGTCCCCTATCATGACGGGGCTTGCACCGATCTGGCTCACACTTGGAAGGAAAAAAACTTGGAAAGCGACAGAACGAGGCGAAGCGGTTACGCCGGTATTTTCTTTCACATTCCCGAGGTTCCATACTACCTCACGGCTCACGGGATTGAAAGAGACCTGTTCAGAAGAAGGATTTACCAAATTTTTCCAATCCACATACGAAGGCAGAACAGCAGAAACTTTCGCTCCAGATACCGAGTTGGAAGAATTGGTCACGCCCCAAAGCACGGTATAGGTGGTCTTCTGATCAGCCCGAGGAGGAAGAGGTCCGGAATTTTCAAACGGACCGATTGAATACACGAGACGGGAAGAAAGATTCAAATCAGTAGAAATTTTTATATTGCGAGTAACGAGCGCATCAACTTCTTCCGGAACATCCCTGTCGGAAACGCGGCTCCCCTTCGCACTCACCTCAATGCGAAGCTCAGGGTTTCTTATCGAGACGCCGCCCTGCACAAGGGGCAATGTTGAAAATTGAAAGGCGAGACTTCCTTCTGCGCCGGGATCCAGAGCAAGGAGTTCGTTGTTCGTTGTTTTATCCCAAGTAATCGTATTATCGCTCGAGCGATAAAAACCCTGTTCCGGAATCACGGAAGACTTGTTCAAAAGATTCCCGCTGAATTTCACTATCACCGCACCGCTCAACACTTGAGAAGCGAGATTATTTGACCAACTTATTTTCGCCCGGACTGTTTGCCCGCTTTTCACAACCGCGTCTTTGGATGTGTTTCCATCGAGAGCTAAGCTAAGACCGATGAACGGCTTCTGGATAGTTATCGAATCGGACGCCGAAAGAAAAGCGACTCCAATCGATTTATTATTTTTTCCGCTTGGAAGTCCGGCACTGAACTTAAAAATCCTTTCTTCGCCATCTTGGCCGTCCAATTGTCCTCGTATCTTTATTGTTCTCTTCCCGCCAGTTTCAACATCACCCAAATCCCACAGAGCATTCTGATACACCGGCTTTGGATTTGCGCTTTGGAAACTGAAACCGAATGGGTAGCTCGCGCTCAAAAGCAAATGATTAATGACTCCTGGCGAGTTTGAAACCAAAGTTGCGGTAATTTCCACGCTCTGGCCGGAATTTATTTCTTTCAAAGAATCGATGGTAAGGGTGATCGGAGTCGAAGTGATTCCAACATTATACGTAAAATCCTTGTTGAAAATTCCGTTCGAATCCCGGATGCGATACTCGAGACTGAATTTTATCGCTTTCGTTGAGCCCTCTTCGCCGAAAAGAACCGGATTTATTCTAAAATGTGAGATGTCTCCCGATGCCAGGTCACCGATATCATCGCGCTCCCGAGGCAAATCGATGCTGAGATCTTTGGCATATTTTGTTCCGTCAGGATAGGTGATGACCAAACTTGTAGCTTCCAGGGGCGATTTATTCCTGTTTTGTATTGTAACATCGAGCGGAAGCGGCTCTCCCCCTCCGACTGATACGGGGCCGAGTACCGAAATGGAAATATTATCCGCAGAAACAGTATTTCCTCCAAGAAAATACATATAAAATCCAAAAGCGGAGGCAACAATAAAAAAAAGAACGGAAGCGATGAATATCTTCTGGAAGATTGGAATTCGGTGCGTCATATCAGGCGTATCTTCACGAGAATCGAGCTCCGGCTCTATGTCTTTTGAATCATCCCATTCCTTCGGAGTTTCTGAAGATTCGTGCGGTAAAACTCTTCGGCGCGGAACCCATGGTTTCGCATCGCGATTGTAGAGCTTTTTCTCAAGCAGATCTATTTTGCTTTTCTCTTCTTTTTCTTGGTTCATGGGGAATAAGAAACGATTGTAGTGGATTATACCACAAATCTAGAGGTGACTTTCTGTAAATGAGCGATTTATCTCGGCGAGTGCAAGCGCTTTGTGTCCTTCCATTTCTCGAAGAATGTCTTGATTCCACGCGTCCGTCTCCGAAAAAGGCGAAAGTATGGGAAGTTTTTTGAGATAGCCGAGATTATGCAAAATTCGAAGCACTAAAACATACTCGAAATTACGCAGGTCCTCTGGAGAAAGAGTCTCTGATTTCGCAAGGTAGAAACAGCTGGAAGAAAAAAGACGAAACAATGCCTCATTTTTCTCTTCTCCGTGTAAAAATCTTTTGAGAAGCGAAAGAGAGCGGGCGAAAATTTCAAGTTTCCTTTTTTCTTTGCGAAAAAGTTCCCAGAGATTTTCCTTTTTTTCTGCGTTCACCACTCTCCAAACATCTTTCCCTTTCACCAAAGAAACTGAACTGTAGGAAAAATCCTGGAGGCTGTAGCGAAGTTTTGATTTTAAATGTCTGATTCCTTGAGCAGAACCAGAGATCATGCCGAAATCAAGTGTGAAAATTTTGAGATATCGATTTGCCTCGCCGGCATTCGTCCCGCCGATAACAAACCCTTCTGTTTGGTAGATATGATGCATGAGAGACTTACAGCTTAAGCTCAAACTCGCCTTCCCTCGTTTCAAAGCCGGTAACATTGCAAACCTTTTTTATTTCAGTTTCAAATTTTTTTACAATTGCCAGGATCTCTTTCGGTGCAGTCAGAAAAAGCGAAATTTTGTCGCTCGCTTGAAGCTTCTTTTCTTTTCTAAAATCTTGGATAACTCGCAGAAGTTCTCGATATTCTCCTTCTTCTTTTAACGCAGGAGTTATGACAATATCGAGAAGAACATTCGAAGAAAGTTTCGCATCAAACATCACTTCCTTCACATTCAATTCATCTTTCATAAGTCCGACGAGTTCTGGAGACATTTTCTCGGCCTTCACTGTTATCTTCGCGAGCGGCTGGCGGACCTTGATAAGCGCTTTCGAGCGAGCTTCGAGCCCGAGTGACACAAGATTTCTCACCGCTTCCATTTCTTTCAGAAGTTTGGAATCTATTTTTTCTCTCTTTGGCCAGCTTTCCATATGCACACTCTCCTTCTCGCCCCTGAGTCTTCGATAGACATCTTCCGCAACAAACGGAGTGAACGGAGCCATAAGTTTCGCCAATTGAAGAAGGACCGTGCGCGTTGTTTGGACTGCATTCGTCCTATCTAAGACGTCATCACTTTTAAATCGATCACGAGAACGCCTCAAATACCACTGCGAAAGGTCAGCCATAAAATCGCGAATTGCGCGGGCAGGCTCAAATACTCGATACGCATCGAGTCCGGTTTCTACTGTAGCGAGGAGCTCGGCAAATTTCGCTTCGATCCATCTATCCAAGACATTCTCGCTTGCGCCCGGCTTGCTTACTTCGAACTCTTGGGGAGAATTCATCTCGTAAAAAGAAAGAACGTTCAAAAGCAAATTGAATACTTTTTTCACTCCCTCATCAACTGTTTTCTCGTCGAAGTTTTTTGATTCGCCCGGCTGATTGACGCCATACATCCAAAAGCGAAGGGGATCAGCGCCATACTTGTCCATCATCTCCCACGGATTTACCGTGTTACCTTTTGATTTGGACATTTTTTGTCCGTCCTTATCCAAAATATGCCCGAGACAAATAACATTTTTATACGCCTTGCCGAAACCCATAAGCACTCCCACAGCATGAAGCGTATAAAACCATCCGCGAGTCTGATCAATCGCTTCAGAAATATAGTCTGCCGGAAATCCTTCTTTCTCCACCCACTTTTTATTCTCGAATGGATAGTGGTCCTCGGCGAACGGCATTGCGCCTGAATCAAACCAGACATCCATTACTTCATTCACTCGTTTCATCTCTCCGCCCTGGCCGCCTGCCCGGCCAGGGGGCAGGCCACAGTCGCAAGGAAATTTTATTTCATCGATAAACGGGCGGTGAAGATCGAGTTCATAGTCATCATTGTGAGGATAGGGAGAAAAAGAAATCTCTCGAAGCTCTGCTGGCAGAAAATAGAAAGGTTCGGGAGTTTTTCTCTCGTGACCGAGCAGAATTCTTTCCTTCGTCCAGCCTTGCGCCACTGCCAGAATCAGAGTCATCGGGGTATCATGGCTTACAATCAGAATATTTTTTCCGGCAAAGCGAGAATCAATATCAAACAGAAAATCTCCAGATCTTTTTCTTACTTCCGCAAGCGTCTCTCCGCCTTCTGGAGTTTTTACGAATCGCTCGAGATACGGATATTCATCCTGATATTCTTTCCAGGTCTTGCCTTGGTACACTCCGATATTATCTTCGCGAAGCCGGGCATCGATGATGACTTTGTCAGGAGAAATATTCAAAGCTTCTCGGATAATTTCTGCTGTCTCTTTTGTCCGAATGTAATCAGAAACAAAAATGACATCGATTTTTTTCTTTTTAAGGGCCTTAGCTGTGGTCTCGACTTGTTCCCTTCCCTTGTCAGTAAGCTTGTAAGGATCATCTGGCCGACAGCTTACCTTCCCAGTCAAATTCGATTCCGCTTCCCCATGACGGACAAGAAAGTATTTATTTTTTCGAGATGTTTTTTCTTTGAGAGCCTCGATTGAGCCGATCACTTCGCGTTTTTTGCATTTTTGGCACTCCCACACAGGCAAAGGTGTGCCCCAATAGCGCTCGCGGGAGATCGCCCAATCTTTCACTTCGCGAAGCCATTCTCCGAAACGTCCCTCTTTGATATAGTCTGGCTCCCAATTTATCTTTTCATTTTCTTTTACCAATTTGTCGCGAAGAGAAGACATTTTGATATACCAGGAATCGCGGGCGTAATAGATAAGCGGGGTTTTACAGCGCCAACAAAAAGGATATTCATGCGCATGAGATTCTTTATCGAAATAGAGATTTTTTTCCTGAAGATATTTAAGGATCTCAATGTTCCCTTTTTTACGATCCTCTTCGGAAGAAATAGAAATGCCTGAAATGTTTCCCGGAAGATTTTTATCTGCATTAAAAGCGCCTGCTGGAGTAACCGTATGATATTTCGGCAAATTTACTTTCGTCGCAAGTGCGAAATCGTCTGCTCCATACATGGGCGCGATATGCACCACTCCGGTTCCGTCAGTTGTTGTGACAAAATCCGCTCCATAAATTTTCCACGCATTTTCTTTGTTTAGGATTTTTGGGTCAGAAAAAGCATTGAAAAGCGGTTTGTAGGATTTCCCGATAATCTTTCCGGCATCAAACTCCTCCACCATTTCGTGCGCTTTGTCTTTCAGAATTGAAAGCCTCTCTTTCGCCAAAATAAAGAACTCATTCCCAATCTTTACTTTCACATATTTGATTTTCGGCCCAACTGCGAGAGCAACATTCCCCGGCAATGTCCAAGGTGTCGTCGTCCACGCCAACACAAATGTACCCGGCTCATCGACGAGCTCAAATTTCGCGTAAACCGAAATATCTTTTACTTCTGCATAGCCTTGGGCAAGTTCATGACTCGACAGCGCAGTTCCACAACGCGGACACCACGGTACAATTCGATAATCTTTGTAGAGAAGTTTTTTCTCATCCACCGTCTTCATCACATTCCAAAGCGATTCCATATACGAAGGCTCGTAAGTGATGTAGGGATTTTTCAGATCGATCCAATACCCCATTCGCTCGGTAAATTGTTTCCATTCGTCCACGTATTTCCAAACACTTTCTTTGCACTCCGCGTTAAATCTAGCGATGCCGTACTGTTCGATCTCTTTTTTTGATTTGAGACCGAGTTTTTTCTCAACTTCAAGCTCAACCGGAAGCCCATGCGTATCCCAGCCGCCTTTTCTGCGCACGTGATATCCTCGCATCGTTTTATAGCGAGGAATGATGTCTTTAAATGCCCGAGCTTCGAGATGATGGATTCCCGGCCGACCATTCGCGGTCGGCGGTCCCTCATAGAAAACAAATTCCTTCTGCCCTCTGCCTGCCTCTTCTGTCTTCTCAAAAATTTTCTTTTCCTGCCAAAATCGAAGAATCTCCTCTTCACGGAGAGCTAAAGGGCTTTTCACTTTTTTGTCTGTTTCTTTCTCGGACATAGATGAAAAATCGCCTGCAATTAGGCAATTTTAGCACAAGAACAGCCTCTCTACGAGGTAAAACTAGTTATCCTCCTCAATTGAGCCGGTGAGCATTCCGCGGAGCGTTTTGACACTAAAATATAGAGAAACGAAGAAAAGAATGCTGATGACCTGGTTAAACCAGAAATAGAGATCGAGAACGCTGTGATATGCCGCGTAGTAAAAAAAAGCGATGAGCTCAAAGAAAACAAGACCGAGAAAAGAGATGATGAAATCACCCCAGATGCTCACAGCCTGCTTGGGATTGGTAAGTCCGGCAAAAAGATTTACGCCAAGAATTCCCAAAATGATGAAGAAACCGCTGAAACTGATTTTGTCTGAAAAAATCGGCATGCCGATGATCATAATGATGCCGATAGCAAAAAGTGCCTGCCTTACAATATCGCCATAGTAATGAGGTCGTGCAGGGTAATGAGGCGTCTCCGGCTGGAGCGATTTCTCCACATCTTCTCTTTCGTAATCTCCTTCCATAGCATTAATAGTAGCAAGTTATACCTCTTGCGCAAACAAGAAAAATATTATGAGGACACACTGACATCAAACATCTTGAGAGCGTTCCGCACGAGAGTAAGAGGAAGTCCGACAATGTTATTGTAATCTCCTTCGTATTTTTCCACGAAATCTTTCGCTCCACTCTGTATCGCGTAGCCTCCAGCCATCTCTAATGGTTCTCCGCTTATAACATATTTTTCAATACTAGCGGGATCAAGCTGTTTGAAAGTAACTTTTGATTCACAAACGTCAGTGATTGATCTCCCTGTCTTTGTACTCATGATGGTAAAGCCTGTAAATACCGAATGGGTTTCTCCCGAAAGGCGCGTGAGCATAGCCACAGCCTCCTCTGGCGTCTTGGGTTTCCCCATCGCTTCGCCATGAAGCGCTACGACAGTATCCGCTCCGATAATAATTGCGTCGGGGTATTTGAAAGCGACCGCTTTTGCTTTTCCGATCGCGAGCTTTTCTGCTAACGCACCCGGAGATATTTTGGGATCAATAAACTCCTGGAAATCGCTTTGCACGACCTCAAAAGGAATGCCGAGCCTTCCTAAAATTTCTTTCCGGCGCGGAGAACCTGATGCGAGAATTATTTTTCTCATGATTTCAACTTTTCTTCAAGTCTTTTATAAAATTCAATAAGAGAATCTTCTCCCGGGAAATCAAGCTCCGGAGCTTTCTCATCCTGGATATCTGTGCCACTTGAGAAAATCTGCCATGCTTGATATTTTGCAAGGGTGTCGCGCCCTGGGTTGTTTTTCCTGAGTTGAATAATAAATTGCTGATTCTCTTCTCGAACAATCTCTCTCTGCTTTGGAGTTTTCACTAATCCTAACACCCCATTGCGTGCCAAAATCATCTCGTTAATTTTCTCCTGTCTATCCGCCGATCTTGGATTCCCACTATTTTGTCCTGGAATTGCTTCAGTCATATATGTATATTACATTTTTTCAGGCACTTGTATGCCTAGAAGGTTAAGGCCGTTGGCGAGAACTATTTTTACAGCTTCCGTAAGGGAAAGTCTGTATGACACACCCGGATCGGTATTGATAATTTTTGTATTTCCATAATATGAATTGAAAGCTCCCGCAAGTTCGATGAGATATGTCGCAATGTATTGTGGAGCGTATTCTTTAAGAGAAAGCTCGACAATTTCGGGAAAACGATACAACATTTTTTCAACAAGATTCACTTCTCCTTCTCCATCTTTAGCGCTCGATTTGATTTTCATCTCTTTCGCTTTTTCTAGCACAGAATTTGCGCGGACTGCTGTGTATTGCAGATATGGTCCCGAATCTCCTTCGAATGAAAGTGATTTATCAAGATCAAAAATAATATCTTTGCCGGGTGATTGGCGAAGAATCGAATACTTGATAGCGCCGATCGCCACTTTTTCTACAATTTCTTTTTTCTGACCAGCTGGAAGTTCGCGGTCTTTCATTTTTTCTTCCACTAATTTCTCGACATCGGAAATCAAATCATTCCCTAATATCACATTTCCCTTTCGAGAGGACATTTTCCCGCTGGCAAGGCGAAGCATTCCATTTGGTATATGTTTTATTTTGTCTGCAAGTTCTGGGTACAAAATTGCGATCACTCTTGTAAGTACCTTGAAATAATCATTGATCTCGTTTCCCGCAACCACCAAGGAAAGATCGTAACGATACATGTCATATTTCATCTGCGAAACTCCGAGCTCTTTTGCCTCATATGTCGGCAAGCCTTGTGAATTAATGAAAACGCGTGTATGCAGGGCATGTTTCTCACCAGGAAAGATAATAGCTCCATCACTTTTCTCAAAAACGCCTTTTTCAAGATATTCAAGCACAATTTTCTTTCCTATCGCCCCAGCTTCGCTTTCAAAAAAATAATGCTCAAACTTTGTCCCGAGTTTCTGATACAGACGCTCAAAATCTTCAAGACTGATTTTTCTCCCCCATTCATAGAGCTTATTTATTTCCTTATCACTTTTTTCAAAAACTTTTTTATTTATTTCCTGAATTTCTTTTTTTGCTTCCTCATTTTCTTCATATGCAGTCGCGCCTGCGACATAGGATTCACCAAGATATGCGATCTGCTTTTCGAGTGATTCTTCTTTGGGAAGGGGGCGTGAAGAGTGCATCATTCCATAAAGAGCTTTCGCCACATGAAGCCCAACATCTCCCTGATAATTCACGCGAGTGAGTTTAGCTCCGCTTGCATCGACGATTCTCGAGAGTGATTCGCCTATAGCATTATTCATCAAATGACCGATATGAAATTGCTTGAAAGGATTTGGGTTTGTGTATTCAATAACTACTTTTTCTTTTTTAAGAGAGCTGTTTCGGCCGAAATTTTGGCCTTCCGCCAAAATTTCGGCCGTTTGCTCTACAAAAAATTCCTTCGAAAGAAAAAAATTAATAAATCCCGCCCCGGCAACTTCAACTTTGTGAATCTCTTTGGGAAGTTTTTTATTAATTTCCCCCACAATTTTTTCCGCCAAAACCCGAGGATTTTCTTTTGAATGTTTCGAAAGTGCAAGAGCAATATTCGTCGAATAATCCCCGTGAGAAATTTCTGTTGGGTGCTCGAAAGAAACACTTTCCGCTTCAATAGAAAGTGTTTTCAGAGCTTTCTTTACCGAAATTTCTAATTTCTCTTTCATTGTTTATTTCCCAGCATTCGGAATCTTAAGCCACTTATTACTCGTAAGATGCCACTCATCCACATCTGCTTTTTGAATCGCATCCCAAAGCTTCCGTGCGGTTTTGGTGTAGAGTTTCTTGTCTCGCACCAGTCTCCTCCCAGAAGCGAGTTTCTTTCGCACTGTAGACCCCCTCGCTTCCAATTCTTTGAGTTCCATATCGCATTCAAGATTATCGGCATCTTTTACAATTTTCGCCTCAATAGATTTCCGCTCTTCATACTCATGAAGGATATCTTTTCGCAAATCTCCAAAAAGCGTTCCGAAAAAGAGATGGTCGGCGGCCTTTTTCTCGTCCGCTTTCACATATACCTTATGAACATACATATGATCGCTCGTTCTCGTTTCCGCAAGATCGTGAACAAGCACCATTTTCATAATTTTCTCTTCATTCTTCACCCCTTCTTTACGGGCGATAAGAAGCGCGAGAAACATCACACGAACAATATGTTCTAGAACACTTTCAACATCCATACCGATATACTGCCTCCATGAGCGGTCGAGATTTCGGAGCGTCGCTATTTCAAATAAGAATCGAAGATTTTGGTCTGACATTGCTAGATGATACCTTTAATTTGCGAGTGTTGCCATTATTTTCAGATGAATTTCTTCCGGTGAAAGAAGCTTGCCTCCCTTCAGACATTCTACGATATGCCAGTTCTTTTTCTCTTTTGCGAAAGACATATAAACTTCAATTACTTGTTTTTGATACATTTCGTCGTCTTCATGCTGGTCTTTATCTCCAGCTTTTTTCAAATACACCCGTTTTGGCTTTTGAGCATTGAGCCCAAGTGCGGTCTCAACGGGAACGGAGAGATAGAAAACAACATCCGGCTTGGGAATTCCAATTTCCCCGTATTCCGCTTTCTCTAAAAAGTCTACAAATTTTTTCCTCTGCGATGGTGGGAGTTTCGCAGATTGATAGGCGAGATTCGAAGGCGTATAGCGATTGCAAATAACATCTCCTTTCTCGAGCGCTTTCTCAATATCATTTTTTGCAGTCGCTCGGTCAAGCACGAACGGAAGCGAAGAAAGAAATGGGGACATATTCCGGAAATCCCCGTACATGCCCTGAAGCGCTTCGCCGGTCAACTTTCCAAACATCGAAGTGGTGTAGCGAGGAAAATCAAAAAGCGTCACTTCTTTACCAGCTTTTTGCAGAGCTTCGGTAAGAAGCTTAGTCTGAACAGCTTTCCCTGCCCCATCAAGCCCTTCGATTATGATAAGTCGTCCGAGTTTGTTCATACCTAAAATACTAGCAAAATGGACACTTCTTGGGAAAAAAGAAATAATCTAAAAGCGCTTTTTTGATTCAGGCTCCGAATCCATTTCGCGAATCACATAAGCATTAATCGTTACTCCCTTAGTCTTCATATCGGCAAAGACCTTTTCAATACAACCTTCCACCTCCTCTCTTGTTCCTTTTGGTATGAGAACTTCTACTCGTTCATCTGGGCTGAGTGGCATACTTATAAAAAACTTTACACCACTTGGCGTCTGACCGGGAATATAATACGGCGCTCCAGGGTCTTTCGTGGGCTTTAAATATCCTTTTGGATCCATTTCATAACCTTCCATGTTTAATTTGACTTATTAGTTATTAAAGTGACTTATAAATCATAACATCATACGAATGTATCTGGTATCGGAAACTTTTTTGCCAGTTTTATTATTTCCGTGTGAATTGCTTTCTTTTTCTTTTCGTCACTTTTATTTTTTAGAGTTTCAATAATCAATTCGGCGACACGTGCACATTCTTTTTCTTTAAATCCTCGTGTTGTGATTGCTGGCGTACCAAAGCGAATTCCTGATGGGTCCATTGGCTTTCTTGTATCCCCCGCGATCATATTCATATTGAGCGTAATTCCCACTTCATCGAGTACTGTTTGCGCTTCTTTACCAGAAACGTCGAGCGAGCCCCACACATCGGCGAGAATGAGATGATTTGAAGTTCCACCTGTAATCATTCGAATTTTTTCTCGCTTGAAAACCGCCTCCATTGCTTTCGCGTTTTTGAGAATCTGCTCGGCATATTTTTTGAAAGCGGGTTTCAGTGCTTCACCAAACGCTACTGCTTTTGCTGCGACAGTATGCATGTGCGGTCCACCTTGAAGCCCGGGGAAAACCGATTTATCAATTTTCTTTGCGAGCTCTTCATTCTCGCGTACCAAAATCAAACCGCCGCGAGGACCACGCAAAGTTTTGTGTGTCGTACTCGTCATCACATCAAATCCATAATCAAAAGGATTCTTGACCGCCTTGCCTGCAATGAGTCCTGCGATATGAGCGATATCCATCACACAGACTGCGCCGACTTCGCGTGCAATTTCTACAAACTTCGCATAATCAAGCTCACGCGGATATGCAGAATAGCCGGCGAGAATGACTTTCGGTTTTTCTTTGAGCGCAGTCTCCCGAAGTCCCACGTAATCAATCTCACCTGTCTCGATATTTTTCATCTGGTAGCGGACGAATTTGAAAATTTTCGAAATCGAAGTCACAGGATGTCCGTGAGTGAGGTGCCCTCCGTGTGAGAGATCCATTCCGAGAATCGTATCGCCCGGATTCATGAGAGCAAAATAGAGACCGATGTTTGCCGGTGCGCCAGAATGCGTCTGAACATTCGCATATTTTGCGCCAAAAAGTTTGCAAGCTCTTTCGATAGCAATTTTCTCTACTGTATCAGTAAATTCTTGTCCGCCATAATATCTTCGCCCGATATATCCTTCAGAATATTTATTGGTGAAAACAGAGCCATTCGCTTCAAGCACAGCCTGCGAAACATAGTTTTCCGAAGGAATGAGCTCAAGCCCTTCCGCTTCCCGTTTTTCCTCCCCCACTATCGCTTTATAGACCGCCGGATCTTGTTTCTTTATGAATTTTAAATTTTGAGTCATAGAAATGGCTGATTATCGAGTAATATTCGGCTTTCGGGAGTTAAATCATAGAAATGCTTAATTTCTTCCATATTAGCATGTTTTTTGTATAAAAAAACGCCGGAAAACAAACATCCGCTAAACAAATCGGATGTCTGTTTAGCGGATTTTATTCTACTTTCTTACTTCTTCGGAACAAGTTGGTTTCGGTTCACCACAAACGCGACCCCAAACCGACGCGCCCTTTGCTGTGTAAGCAAAAGGAACTTGGTTTGATCGCCCTCGATGATACCGAGAGTGCCACTCTCCCCAGATGCCACCCCGCCCTGCACGGGAAACAGGAGATACTGTGCTCCAGGGCGTGCATCCATGAGATATTGCCCCTGTAGGACGACATCTGGACGAGAGAGAAACCGAACTTTGACCTGGTACGGTACGGCGTTGATTTTGCCGTCCTTACCTTCTTGAAACTCCGTCAAGTCCTCTTTCTCGGAGAAGAGGCCGCAAAAAGGATTTCGGTATTCGTCTTCGCCCGGCTTGCCGAGAACACAGATTGCTGAATCGTCTCCTGCCTTCGTAGGAGACATCGAGACGATTGGTATGATTAGCCCCTTCCCTCGAATAGTATCCGAAGTTAGGGGGCGAAATCCCCAATAGCGCTTCTGTTCCTCGCACTTGCCGAAAACATGCATAGCGGTTACGACGCTCTCGTCGGGAAACTGCGTGCCTGTCCCAGCAACACGCCAGTCCTTTTCAAAATAGGATCGGCACATGATATGGCCGACCGTGTAGCCTGGAAGAAACTGGCCCGGCGGATGCTCGGCAATTTCGATGTGCCGATCTGCCCCAACAAGCCTTCCCTTGAACCCCAATGCTTGTATTTTCTCCACGCGCTCCATGTCGTGGGAGATGAGCAGGAAAGCGCCTGCACCAAACCCCACAACCACCATAATAATGACAACAGCAAACGGAATCTTTCTCACGCTCCACCTCCACGTTTGTTTCCCCAAAATGTTCCGTTTTGAAAGGACGGAATCTTGTATTATTTTAACATATATGATTATATTGTCAAGTATAGCGAGGGCACCCATTGTGGCGATTTTCTTTTCTTTTTAAAACCCTCTATAATACTTGCAATGAAACCACTCAAAGACCGAACTCCTGATAGCCAGTATCAAGATATTCTAAGGAGGATAATGAAAGAGGGGCGCGAGATTGTTCCTATTCATAGCCGGCTTCCTACCGGAAAAATGGGAGAAAAAGCGAAAATGCTCGTGGGAGTCCAGCTTCGCTACCCTATCGAGAACGGCTTTCCTGTTATCACCGAACGCGACTTGTCTGGAAAATTTTTCCAGGGAGCTCTCGCAGAACACATTGCTTTCCTTCACGGTGCTCGCACCAATGAGGAGTTGAAAAAATTCGGCTGTAAATGGTGGGGACGATGGGTAACCAAAGAAAAGTGCGACATCTTCGGACTTCCCGAAGGAGATTTGGGAGACGGTTCATACGGAGCGGCATGGGCAAGCTTCCCTACCAAAGAAGGAACACCCTTTAACCAGATTGAAAACGTAATTAAACAGCTGAAAGAACGCCCATACCTGCGAACCCATTTTATAAGCCCATGGATCCCGCAATACGCCATCCAGCACAGTACCCTCAAAAGAAAAGTAGTGGTTGCACCATGCCACGGCTGGATTCACATTCTTGCTTTCCCCGAAACAAAAGAAATTGTTATTCATCACTTCCAAAGAAGCGCGGACTTCCCTGTCGGAGTGCCATTTAACATCATTCAGTATGCAGGATTCGGTATGATGGTGGCACAGCTTCTCGGCTACACCATGAAAGAATTGGTACACACTTTTTCTGACGCCCATATTTACGAAAGCCAATACAGCTATGTCGAGGAACTTTTGAAACGAGAACCAAAGCGACTCCCAACAGTAACACTCGACCCAAATATAAAAGACATTTTTGATTTCAAACCTGAACATTTCACGCTCTCCGACTACGAGCCTCACCCAGCGATGATTATTCCGACCCCAGTTTAAAAATCATCTGTATGGCAAAAACGAAAAAATCTTTCGTAAATATCGCGAACTCAAAGCGTGGAGTATACGAGGAGGTGATCAAAAAGATCGCTAAGCAAAAAGTGTGCCCTTTTTGCGAAGAAGAACTCCATAAACATCACGAGAGGCCGATACATCAAAAAGGCGCCTACTGGATTGCCACTGATAATATGTATCCGTACAAAAATACCAAAGTTCACCTCCTTTTTATCCATAGAAAACATATCTCGGATATAACAGAAATGTCCAAAGAAGCGTGGGAGGAACTGCGCAGTATGATGAAAGATTTTATACAGAAAAAGAAAACCCCCGGCGGCATACTTCATATGAGATTCGGGGACACGAGATACACGGGAGCATCGGTGCAACATCTGCACGCTCATCTTATTTCTCCCGACCTGAAAGCGGAAAAACAATTTGGGTTCAAATGGGAAGAGAAGGAGTGAGATTACTTTTCTTTTACTAAAATTATTTCAATCCCGAAAGCCTGGAGAATTCTTTCGGCATCGAGAATTGAATACCCTTTTTCATAGAAAACTTTTTTAATTCCGGCTTCGGCAACTAATTTCGCGCAAGTGGGGCAAGGAAAAGTGGTGCAATAAAGCGATGTCCCTTCGAGAGGAATCCCTTTTTTCGCTGCAATCCCAATAACAGATGCTTCTGCATGGATGACGGTGGAGAGATCATTCGGAGTTATCTCCATTCCTCCGATTTTTTTCGTAAGCTTCTCCCCTGCATCAAAATTGCTCCGCGGATCGCCGAAAACATCCATGCTTAAATCCGTTGGAAGATGACGATTATGGCTCTCCACAAGGATTTTCCCGTCTCGAAGAAGGATGGCGCCGTTTTGCCTCCACCAATCAGAACTTTTTTTTGCTTCCTTTCTTACCTTTGGAAACATTTCTCTATCGAAAGTTTCGTAGGAAATAGTTCGATTGGGAGGCACTGTAAATTCCGACGTAGTAATAATTTTATTCCAGCGCAAAAAGATTGATTCGAAATCAATTTTCGTGCCCTTCAGATACTTTTCTGCAAATTCCCTCGAGAGCTCATCATCCGGCATGACAATTGAAACTTTTTTCAAATCTCCAAGATCCTTTTTGGTAAGAAGAACTACTTCTCTCGGAATTTTTATCGCTTTAAGTGCCGTAGAAATTATTTCCGGAGAAAGAGCGCGGACATCTCGTTCCAACTTTGGAAATTCAGCATAAAATTCCGACCCAATGACATAGAGCGGACAGTTATGCTTCTTGAAAAAATCGAGATACCCGAGATGGATAACCGGAACAAAAGCGACGAGAACCTTTTTCATTACGCTTGCCTGATCTTAAATATGAAATTTTCAGTGAGTTTGGAGATCTCTCCGGCCAGTTTCTCTGCTCCTTCGAGAGTAAGATTTCTAACGCGAGCTGATGTCGAAGTGGTTGCCTGCGGCATAAGAGAGACAATTTTTTTGCAATACGGCGTATATTCGTTGACCATTTTGTTCGTAAAATCGCTGGTGCTTTTCGAAACAATGAGCACATCAGGCTTCACGAGACGGATAAGATCGCCGATCTTGTGATGCGCTTCGCGTATCGTCACAATATCAACGTGCCGTAAATGAACAAGCATCTTCATTCTTTCTTGTTGCGGAACTATAGGGCGATTCGGCCCCTTTCTCTGCTTCGTGAGTTCATCAGAATCAACGCCGACAATCAAAAGATCTCCGTAAGAGCGAGCTTTTTCAAGATAAGCTGCGTGGCCTTCGTGGATAAGGTCATACACGCCTTGAGTCAAAACAATTCGATAACCGATTTTTTTAAATGTGTCGACGATTTTCTTTAATTCCTTGTAATCACCGATAAAACGAGTTTTCAGATCAGCAGTATTGCTTAAGATCTTTTTTATATTAGCTTCTGACATAGATAATAGTATATAGTATTTCGTAAGAGGTTTACAGTTTGAAAATAATAAGAAAAGAAATTACCCTACTATGTCAAAAGTAAACATGATAGCTGGAATAAGCGAGAAAACCCGTGGCCTCGGCACGGAAAATAAGCTTCTGTGGCGGATTCCAGAGGATTTGAAGCGGTTTAAAGCGCTTACGATGGGGCATCCCATTATCATGGGACGAAAAACGTATGAGTCCATAGGACGGGCGCTCCCCGGCCGTGCAAATATCATCGTCACCAGAAATAAAGATTTCAAAGCGGAAGGGTGCATTGTGACAAATACGATCGAAGAGGCGCTCGAAAAAGGCCGCGCCTCTGAAGGAGGCGCGGCCGAAATCTTCGTCATCGGTGGAGGAGAAATTTACAAACAAGCACTCCCCTTCGCAGACAGGCTCTACCTCACAATCATTCACTCTGAAATCCCAGCCGACACATTTTTCCCAGAATACGAAAACGAATTCAAGAAAGAAACTTTCCGAGAAGAAAAAATGTTTGGCGATTTGAAATATTCTTGGGTCACTTTGGAAAAATAGTTATGGAAAGAACAAAAGAAGAATATCTGGAGCTTATAAAAAAGGAATTCCCCGAAGTTTCGTTTCAAAATTCCAGATTGATCACTCATGGATGGGATAACAATGTGATCGTCTTGGACGATAGGCTCATTTTCCGTTTTCCTAAATCGGAGAATTATATTCGACGTTTTCAAGTGGAGGTAAAATTCCTAGAACACCTACTCACAAAAGTAACGCTACCCATTCCCAAATATATCTATCTTTCTAAAGACAGGAGCTTTGGTGGATATCAAATGCTGACTGGTACTGAAATGCAACCTGAACTTTTCAATTCACAAAGTGAAATTCAAAAAACTGATATCGCCAAAGCATTAGGAAAATTTATTTCGGATTTACATTCGACGCCGACGGAGATATTGAGAAACTGCGGTTTCAAGGCTGATCCGAAAGGGCACTGGTGGGGAAAGCGAAATATCGAATCAATTTTAAAAGAGTTACGAGAGAAAGTTTTTCCTGAATTGACAAACAAAGAGGTTGACTGGGTTGAACACCAGTTCAATGAATATCTCGGTCTGTCTTTCGACTTTGAACCAAAAATAATTCATTATGATTTAAACAACAAACATATACTTTTTGACCAAACCACAGGAGCCTTAACCGGCATTATTGATTTTTCAGATATCGACATCGCAGATCCGGCAGCAGATTTTGCTGGCTTGTGGGATTATGGAAATCTTTTCGCAGAGCAGACTTTCTCATTCTATAGTGGTCAAAAGGACAAAGATCTCTTGAGAAGATCGAAATTCCCAGGTCTTATAAGACCCATAAAACATATGCTGGAGACAAAACAAGGAAGAAAAATCCCCGATGGTTATGAGATACTGCGCAAGAAACTTAGTGAGATGATTGCATCTGGTTTCACTATGTAATCAAAAAGCACTTATACGTAGACCTTTCCCTTTCCTAAAATACTATCATATATGATAGTATTTTCTGTTGATAGATATAGGGTAACACTGGAGAGACTCTAATTAGCCGGTACAACAAAAGTCTGAGCAATCACATCAAATAGTTTTTTCAACTTCTCTTCCACTATAATATTCTGTTTTTGGGCATTGAGAATTTCTTCAGGATTGGAATAAACAGATGAAGGATTCACGATATACATGCTCAATGTAAGTTGATAGCATACCCTATTCTTAAACGCGCTGTATTGAATAGTGAGATCTCTGTCCCTTGGATCTCCCGCCATGATAGTGCTCGTTTGAATTTTATAATAGACTTGCCCATCCTTCACAACACGGGCCAGCTCTTGAGTGGAACGATAAGGTATCATTGAACAGTTTTTTTCATCAACATCATTTATACCGGTTATAAAACTGGCTCCGCCATGAAATGTGGTTCCCTCAAAATAATCATTGGGCGGAATTAAATTCTCTCCTGATTCTCCTCTATCATGGTTCGAGAAACTCCTAGGATATTTGAGAGAATACCCATAAATCGGGTGCTTATAAACCAACCAATCTGCCGGGGACGTATCCCAATCAGCTTTTGATTGATCTGGCTCCAAAAATTTGAAAGACAGTGCAACTTCATCCCCATCTTGCCTTATGCGCGACTGGACAGAGGGGTTATCAAGACTGCAAATATCAGAGGATTTTGAAGAATCGGCTGTGCAAAGACCTTCAGACTTGAGGTGAATTACATAAAATTTCCCGAATTTAAATGTAGTGTAGTAATAATCGAGAGAAACATTTCCCATCGAACGATCAATGCTTTGATTAAGACAAAATTGAATACCACCAAGAAGAGGGCTTCCAATATATTCAAGAGGATTTTTTTGATTACTTATAAGACACCCTCTTGAATCGAAAAGTAACTTATTGGTATAAACTTCTATGGGTTCTTGCTTTAATTTCCAAAAATTCAGAGCCGAGAGGCCGGGATAAGATATATCAAATTGATCTGTTGTACTTCGATAGCTAGACCATCCCGCCTTTTCTTCTAAAAATCTAAAACTAGACTGAATTTTTTCTTCAATTTTTTCTGAAGTTTCATCAAAGGCTGACATTCTTACGTAGCGTTCCCCCGTTACATAATCCTGCTTCCAGAAAACCGAACCGGAGCCTTTCTCCCAGTCAGCGGGTTTTATTGTGCCCGTACCTACTAAGACCATATCTTCCGACTGATCGGTACCCGGCTTTGCTTCACGAAGAGGATCAACAAATTTTACAAGATATGGAGCAGAAACATTTTCAACCACCTTCCAACTGGGAGGATACTGCATTTGAAATCTTTCTTTTATGTTTCTGTATGTTTTCCAATCGGAAGTGGAGATGGAATTAGAGGTAAATTTGAAAGTGGTAACAATTTTATCCTGCAACAAAAGCAAGTCCGGCCGATTCTGAGCTCCATAGCCCATAATAAAGCTGTACATCATATTTCCTTTCACGAGAATATAAAAAGTCCTACCGCGACCCGAACCTTCTAAACGTAGCCATGAATTCCCGTTGATTGTTCTGTTTTCTCTTTTGTACCCCTCGTCAAAGCCATAATATTTGAGCCACTTTTCGAAAGTCAAAGGTACTCCATGTGCATCCACGATCGGGTCAGCAGAAGCACTAAAAAATACCTGATTATCTTCTCCTGTTATGTCGAAAAATACTTCGGAAGCATTTGGGTCAATTTTAAATTTTGGGGGATACTGAAATTCAAAACCGTCTTTCTCGTTTCCATATGTTTTCCAATCAGCAGTAGAAACAGCATCAACAGAGGAAGATACCGTTTGCTGTTTTTTAACAAAATAGAATATTCCCCCGCCGACTAAAAGAAGTGCGATAATTATTCCAATGAGAACCGGCAAAAATCCTTTTTTGTTCATAAAAATAAAGAGATGATAATGGAATTAGTTTAACATATACGATAAATTCTTGGTCTATATAAGTATAGACGAAGACGAGAATTATAACTTTGCCAAAAAATCAGGACTGAAATAGTAGTCAGTGACACCTTTCTTTGTATATCTCTTCATAGTCTCTGGAGTCGGCAGCAAAGAAAGAAGTTTATAGTAGAAATCTTGCAGTTCTAAGCTTCTTGCCTGTAAAATCTCATCTGTTGATTGCCAGCCAGCTGGCGGCTCTCCCGTTTTGATACGTTTACAATCATCCAGGATAATTTGGCGAATTATTTTTGCCGTGGCACAGAGTATGTTCGTCTTAAAGCCGAAAGCGAGATTTTTAATTTCATTATCGTGCAAAAACTCCATATCATTCAATTTGCGCCTGAGGAAAGGTTCCTTAATTCGACACAAAATAACAATATCTTTCACAGGAAACCACCCCGAAGGAGGACCTTCCCGCTTCTTATCCTCGATGCGCTTTGCTTTTTCTTCTTTGCTTTTGTAGACACTGGTTATATCTCTCTTCCCAAACTCTTCAACAAAACGAGGCGAATAGAACTCTAAACTATGGCCAGTTGGCCTATTCACAAACACATCGACTTCATCAGGCATCTCTTTCTTCAACTTTTCCACCAACTTGTTCCCTGCGTCACCCCCAGTTTTACTACCGCCAAAATATTTACGGAAGATATCCGCCCGATAAATCCATCCCTCTGGAGCAAACTTGCCATAAACAGCCTCAATTTCTTTTATTGCATCCGCAGAATAAAATCTCTGATAGGTACGGGTAATTATCGCTTGCGGATCCGCCTCTGATATTTCATCTTCCAAATGTCGAAATTTTTCTCTAAAAAGAGCGAATCTTTTACTGAGCTCAAGCCCAGAAGTATATCCTCTCTCTTTCAAGTCCCACCCCGCATGATAAGCCATATCCTTTTCAATAAGAGCCTGCGCTTCAGGCGACAAAAACCACTCTGTATCTTGCGTTTTTCGCTCGCTTCTAAATTGACCGAAGAGATGCGCGTTTTTGCGCTCTACCCTAGAAATTATGGAACGTTCCATATATCTTTTTAAACCATATTTTTTATGTTGGTCATCAGAAAAATACAAAACGGCAAGCCATCCTTCCGGGCATTTCGGTATTTCCTGAGCTTCTAGCTCGGCATTTGTTCCTTTTTTTCTGGACGCCTTGTTCTGTACGAGCCTCATAACTTCATTCGGATCAGTTACAAGCTCCAGCCCTTCGATGACAATATCGCTTTTCTCGCGAGAAACTGATTCAGTTTGATCTGGAGTGACCTCTCCGAGACGCGAGTTTGTCCTCGGAGGAAATTCAGAAGCTTCCGCAACTTCTGCAAAAGAAATATTTATGGAATCTGCCTTCTCATCCTCATCAACAAAGTCAACGATAAACGCGTGCTTATTCTCATCGGAAGGATCTAGTCTCAAAACTCTACCGCCCCGCTGTTCTGCCACGACCGGTGATGCGGTTGGGCGCAAATTGAGACACACAGAAGCTTTCGGCTCATCGAATCCTTCGACAAAAATATCAGCATTGGTAATCACTTTGATCTCTCCTGAACGGAATTTTTCAAAGATATCCAACATTTCTTCTTCCGAAAGATGGTCTTCACCTGCGACCGCTACGCTTTTGATGCCAGCTTCGTTGAAAAGTCGTGCAACTTCCCGGGCATGTTCGACACCAGCGCAATAGGCCATTGCGTGTTTTCCATTAAACATCTTTTTATAAAGATTGATTGCAGCCATATTGCGGGAAGCTACGTTTATGGCTTTTTCCAAATCTTTTTCATCATATTCTCCGTCAGATTTCACCTTTACTTTCGAAAGGTCTACTTTAGTTCTTGCTAAAATGACCGAAAAGGAGGAAAGCGCCCCATCGTCCACAGCCTCTTTGATCGAGATGCTGTGGATTTCTGTTTCCAAAAGATCTTGCACTCCTTTTGTTTCAGAATATTGCGGAGTGGCTGTGAATCCGAGCCGGAGCGCATGATCAAACTTTTCAATGGTGTGAACACTTTTTGGCCCAAGTGCTTTATGCGCTTCGTCCAAGATAAGGCAGTCGTACTCTTCCGGCTTTAATCCTCCATCTTCAGTTTCCTTTATCATCGATTGGTATGTACTAACCGTCACTGGCTTATCGTGCTCTTTGGCATATTGATACAGTTTTCCAACATCAAGATCAGTGAACCGTTCAAGGCTTTTTGCTGTTTGGTGGACAAGATTCTTCTTGGGGACTGCGATAAGTGTACGTAAGCCAAGAGCCTCTACGAATTGAGAGAAAATGACAGTCTTACCAAATCCCGTAGGTAATTTAACGTAACCAGCCTGGCCACCCTCTTCCACGAAATCCCTCATATCCTCGAAAACGCCTACTTGTTTTTCACGAAGGGTTCTGCCGATTTCGGTCTTTTGTGATTCTATATAACGATCAAGATTGTTAAGTGCTCGAATCCATTTTTGAAAATGTTCGAGATCTTCTTGCGGAATTTCCTGGTTGTTTTTCTCAGCTCGGATAAGCTTGAGATACGCCTCGTATCGTCGAGGAAACTTGACCTTAAGGTCTTCTAAAGAAATACCAAGCGTATCTGCTATTTTAGAAGGAACGGCAATAGATTCTCCAAGAGTTTGGCTGGCCTTCTGGAGCTGAAGTTCGAGTTCGGCTGGATTTTTAGGAGTAAAATTTTCCATGAAAATACTATATCACAGGAAAAAGAAAAGCCCCGCTCCTTACGGCGCGGGGCTTTTTATCATTATTTATCCAATCACATCAACTCCTTACAGGAGCAGTACACCTTTTGGACATAATTTCCGCGCATACGCGGAATTCTGTCTCAAAAGGTCGGTTGATGTGATTTAGATCACATCAACCCCCATTGAGCGGGCGCTTCCCTCAATAATCTTCATAGCCCCAGCCAAATCATTCGCATTCAAATCAGGAAGTTTCTTTTCTGCAATTGCTTTGATCTGCGCTCGGCTGATCTTTCCTACTTTTGAGGTGTTTGGCTTGCCTGAACCTTTGTCGATCTTGATCGCCTTCATGATAAGGCTCGATGCGGGAGGAGTCTTGGTGACAAAAGAGAATGTTCGGTCTTCGTATACAAAAACCTGTACGGGAACGAGGTCTCCGATCATATCCTTGGTTGCAGCGTTGAACTTGGTGACGAACTCCCCAATGTTAATACCAGCCTGACCAAGCGCAGGGCCAATTGGTGGAGCTGGGTTTGCCTTTCCCCCGGCGATCACAAGCTTCAATTTTTTTGTTACTTTCTTTGCCATAAGTGTGTGTAGGTTATCTTAATTTCTTCTTATTTGCAACTGAACTAGTTTACGTCGGGCTTTTTTCATTATTTCAGGAAAAAAGCCCGACGTTAAAAAAGTTTGCTTCAGCTAAACTTTTTTAAGCCTTTTTGACCTGAAGGAAGTCGAGTTCTACTGGCGTCTCTCGTCCGAACATCGAAACAAGCACTTTCACCTTGCCTCTTTCCTGATCAACCTCGTTTACCTTGCCGTCCAAATCCTTGAATGGGCCGTCAACGATCATCACATGGTCTTCTGGAGCAAGATCAATCGTGTGCTTTACGGTATCGGATTGCATTCTCTTGAAGAGCGCGTCTACTTCTTTCTGATCGATTGGAACTGGGTATACTCCAGAGCCGACGAAGCCGGTCACACGAGGAGTGTTTCGAACTACGTACCAAGAATCATCAGTCACGATCATATCCACAAGAATGTATCCGGGATAAATTTTCTCTTCCTCCTCTACTCGCTTCCCTCCTTTAATTTTGATCTTCTTTTCTGTTGGAACGAGCACGTTGAAAATCTTGTTCTCCATTCCAAGAGATTCGATGCGCTGTTTTAGGTTTCGAGCAACGGCATTTTCATATCCAGCATAGGTGTGGATGACATACCAATTTCGCCCTTCGTCTATTTTTTGTTTTGCCATAGTTATGAGGAAAAGTTAAACGATTTGTGAAAGCAAATACTGAAAAAGTGAATCGAAAAGTCCAAGGAAAAATGATACGACGATAGAAATGAGAATAACAACAACAGTAAAAGCAATAGCTTGGCTTCGTGTCGGCCAGCTTACATGCTTCAATTCTGCTTGTGTGTCTTTAACATATTCAGTGAGTTTTGACATATTTTTTTGGATTAAAAAACACCCCGCGGGGTTCGTATATATAGTACTCTTTTCAAAAAAGAAGTCAACAAAGAAAAACTGCCAGAACCGGCAGTTTTTCTTATCAAAAATATCCTTAGTTCTAGCGTATCTCGTACGTAATCGTCACGTTTGAAGTGATCTTGTTCTCCCCTTTTGGAATGTCGGGTGCCACTGCTTTCTCCATCATCGGCGCAGATGCCATCATTCCTCTATCAAATGCAATCGGATAATTTCCGTTCTCGCTAAAGTTCACGATTCGCACAAGCTTCACGCCCAAATCCCCCGCCAATACTTCTGCTTTCGCTTTCGCCTGATCAATCGCTTTCTTTCGAGCCTGTTCGTTAAGCGCATCTTGGTTATCGATGCTAAATGTAAGGCCACTTAGATAATTCACATTGAGTTGTCCGACAGCTGCAATAATATCTCCTGCCTTCGCAGTATCACGCACCTTCACCGTTATGCTCTGTGATACTGAATAATCTCGAAGAATTTGCCGCCCTGAAGTACAATCTCCTTGAATACAAAGGCTTTGGACATAATCATAATTCGGCTGAATATCGTAGCCCGTCGTTTTAATATCTTTCTCATCAATCTTATAGGTATCCTTCAAAACTTTGAGAACCGAATTCATTTTTTCTGTGGTTGCTCCTTGCGCGACAGATACGGATTTATTCGAGTTCGTAACCGTCAAAGAAAAAGTTGCGATATCTGGAACTGCCGAAACATCCCCCGTTCCTGAAACTGAAATGAGATTCGTCGCTGTTGTACCGCTTCCGATAAGCTCACCCTTCTTTACTTCATTGACTGTTTTTATAACAAAGAATATCGAAACAATTACCAGAAAAAGCGCGAGAGCTTTTTTTACTCGTGAGTGATCTACACTCGTTCCACTTCCTATTTTATTTTCGTCCATATTTTTTTACCCTGTTAAATCCCGTCTACGGGATCGCGCGAAGTGCGATATTTAACAGGGTGAATTAACTACTAATATATTTTCTCCTATTATACCACGACTAATTAATAGCCCTTTCGTAGGCGAGGATAAGATTTTCAAACAAAGAAAGAACAGTCATCGGCCCCACTCCTCCCGGTACCGGAGAAATAGCCCCAACGATATCTTTCACCTCATCAAAATCCACATCACCCACCAACTTTTTCTTGGGAATTTCATCCTCAAGTTTTTCTCCCGTCACCAAATTGATTCCTACATCAATAACGCTCTGACCTGCCGAAACGTGACGAGCGTCGATAAGCTTTGCATGTCCTGCCGCAACCACAAGGATGTCAGCTTGTTTTGTTTTTGCGGGAATATTCACAGTTGCGCGATGTACCACTGTCACATTCGCGCCGCGATTTGTAAGACAAAGTGCTGTCGGAGTACCCACGAGAGCCGAGCGTCCCACTACCGTTGCCTTCTTTCCCGCAATTGGAATTTTATACGCATCAAGAAGTGATATCACCCCTTTGGCTGTTGCAGGAATAAATCCGCTTACATCTCCATCCGTAAGTTTTTTCGCGTTTTCAGAGTGGAGTCCGTCTACATCTTTCTTCGGATCAATCGCCTCAATAATAGAGCGCGAATCGAGATTAGTAGGAATTGGCAACTGCAAAATAATTCCATGGACAGATATATCAGCATTCAATTCCCTTACCTTTTCAATAATGTCAGAATGCGAGACAGTGCTTTCAAATGTAACATGCAACACTTTGCACCCAATTTTCTCTCCAAAAAGTTTCTTCTGGCGGATATAGGCGCTCGAACGTTCATCATCCCCCACTTGAAGAATGGCAAGTGTTGGAGCAACTCTAAAAGCCGAAACTTGCGCTTTCAGCTCAAGAGCCCTGTCTTTACTTACTTTTTTTCCGTCGAGAAGGATCATTGAGCCAGATTATACAGACTTTGGCCTAGGACTCAAATATGCAAAAGTCACCCAGAAAAGCCCGAGAAGAAAGCCGGCGACGACGTCAGAGAGCCAATGAACACCGAGATAAAGCCTGCTGAAGCCAACGAGGAGAGAAAGGAGAAAAACGGCAAAGAGCGCGGCCTGCTTTTTCCATTTCCCCACATTCGGATACATCCGAGTCCAGCAGTAATACAAACAAGAAAGAAACACGACGATCATCGTCGAATGTCCGCTTGGAAAACTCCAAAAAGTTTCAGGAATGAGAGAAACTGCAGGGCGAACCAATTTGAAAAGATCTTTCAAAATGAGATTAGAAACCAAGGCACCTACTAGCGAAATGAAAGTGAAAAAGAAAAGTGTACGCTCGTGCCTAAAGTGAAGGACGATAAGGAGAAGGCAGGAAAGGATCGCAAGCGTTTCAGGACTGGCGAGGAAACTAGCCATTATCATCGGCGTATCAAAGCTCGAATTCCAAAACGTTTGCAGAAAATCGTGGACTCCCACATTCACCGAATCGACGAGATGAAAGGCATTCACAATACTCACTGCAATAAATAAGACGATGATAACGAGATGCGTGAAAAATATACGATCCTGCGTAGGAGTAAACAGATCTTTTCTTCGATAAATAGAAATGTAGCCGACAAAAAGAAAAAAACAAAGAAGGATGAGGCCGAAAGTGGTCATAAATTTATACCAGTATAACGCTAAAAACAAAAATCCAGAAGCGGTGAGGCTCCTGGAATGGCGAGGAAACTATTTCCCATCGAGAAGGATGAGTGTAGGACTTCTCCCACCCAGATCTTCTTCAATGAGACCGCGCTCGATGAGGTCTTGTTTGACCTCAAGAAGGTCGGGCAACGGAATAGAGGTGCCAAGTTTCTGGCGAAGCGCTCCCTCAGTCATCATGCAACGATTGAAGAGGAGAGCCGCGAGAATCTCTCTTTCCAACTTCGCTTTGTCTACTGGCATGTCTTCAACCCTCCTGAAAGGACTCTTTGAAGAGATTATTATACAACTTTTATAAAACTTTTCAAGCTGTTCGCTTCTTGAAATACTCTAAGAGAATTGGAACAAAAGAGAGGAGGATAATCGCGATAATAATATAAGTGAGATAGTGCTCAATTCCTGGGAAGGCTCGCCCGAGAAAAAAGCCGGCAAGAGTCACTCCAGCACCCCAAAGAAATCCTCCAATCACGTTATAAGAAAGAAATGTCGCGTATTTCATTCCACCCACACCAGCAAAGATGGGAGCGAAAGTGCGAACAATCGGCACGAATCGCGCGAGAATGATCGTCTTCACTCCATATTTTTCATAAAAATGATTTGTCTTTTCAACATTCTCTTGTTTGAAAAAAAATGAATCTTTCCGCACGAAAATTTTCGGGCCTAATTTGTTGCCCATGTAATAACCGAAACTGTCTCCGAGAATTGCGCCGATGACAATCAGAGGAACGAGAATCCAAATATTAAAAATTCCCTGCGAAGCGAGAAGTCCTGCGGTAAAAAGAAGTGAGTCACCAGGAAGAAAAAATCCCAGAAGAAATCCTGATTCGGCAAAGACAACGACAAAAATACCGAGGTAACTCCACTGGAGAACAAAAACAAGAAGCGTGTGCATAAAAATTTATTTCCCCTACTATAGCGTGAGGCGAGATAAAAAGATAGAATTATGAGAGAAGTTTGCCCCGTCGATACGGGGAGATTACAGTACCTCATGCTTGACATGGGGAGAAAGGCAGGCAGTTATGCGGGAACGATCGTTAGCCGTATCGCAGCAAGCAGTAGTGCTGCAAAAGAAGCTCGGAGAGCGCCACATCGGCGTCGGTGCAGGGGGAAGCATCACCCTGGATCCTATTCGGGTCGCAGCCGGAGAAACGGTCCCCGCTGAAGCGAGGATGTGCCAGGTTGAAATCGCACACTGGAACCCGCATCAGCCGTCCAATGCCGTTCAGCCGAAGGAGTTGCCACCGGTCTTCATCGTGGCAAAGTCCAGCTTCCACGCCGAACTGGACGCCATCATGAAGCGAGGGATCGCTCTCATGCCACAGGGTGCAGAGTTCCATTGGGTCCTCATCTCGATCGTAAATGCGAAGTTGTCGGTCACGGCCACGAAGACGACAATCACCATCGACGACGACACGATCATTCAGCCTAAATCGGTGGTCTTCCACCAGAATTACAAGGTGGAGACGATCCCGATGCCCCCGGAAGACACCTGTGCGAGGTTGCCTGAAGACGCGCCGACGCAAAGGTGCGAGCCGATCTCAATCGAGACGGCCCGCCGCGGTCAAGTCGTTCTGGCCTGAATGACCCACAGCAGCCCAGCTACGAGCGCCGCGACTTCGTACTTTATAGAAATGCAAGACCCATCGAGTCCCACTCGATCAGCTTGCAGTCGTATTATGACCGGACGAGAGGCCCCCGCGGCCACAACTCCGAAAAAGCGCGCACCTTACGTTCCCAGATGTTTATGCGCGCTTTATTTTTACCCAAAAATCCAATCTGCGAGAATTTTTGCCAATTCTTTTTCTTTTTTCCAGAATCCGTGCAATGAGCCGGGAAGAATTTTGAAATTGAAATTCGTGGCGCTGCCATTTCCTTTGAGCATTTTCACTACTTCTTTTATCTTTCCATAACAATACTCGTCCCTTCCTGGCATAAGAACAAGGGTTGGTTTTTTGAGACTCCGGTATTCTCGCCAAATTTTTTTCTTTTTCGTTAGGTCGAGATTATGCAAAACTTCAAAATACGGAAAAACATTGTAGTTCCCATCGGGATTGATCATGTCATACAGAGATTTAAATGAAATAAAGTTGTAGCTGGAAAGATTTTGCGGAACAAGCTCGTCGCCCTTCCCTGCTTTGATCTTATCTTTCGACATCTTAAGCATTGCGCCGAATTTCTGCGGACCCCACATATCGAGATACCCGCCGACATCGTCGCCTGGAGCGAGTAAAATAAATTTTGAGAAAATATTTTTCGGTTTGTAGTAGTTGTAGACGCAGATTTTGTTCGCTCCCGTCGAAACACCGAGTAAGTAGAATTCGGAGTAGCCGCGCTTGCGCAGGGCCGCAAGCGCGGCATCTATATCAATCACACAATCCTTAATAAGCTCAAATGCCATGCCAAGATTCCGGCGGACTTTCTTTCCGTCCACCATTTTTTTGAAACTCCTGATATACCCAGACCCGCGATTGTTGAATGGGAAATAAGCAATACCCTTTTTCGTCAGCGCGTCACCAATAGTATTTTGCAAAACAGGATTATTAAAAACAGATCCATTGCCGTTTCCATGAAGAAATATGGCTACTTTATTACTCTTTCGTGCTGGTTCATATAAAAGCCCCGGCAATTCAAGCTTGTCTTTCGTGTGGAAACTCATGAGTTCTGATTTCATGCTGGCAACTGTAACAAAATTCAGACAAATAAAAAAGCGCAGAGTCCGGGCGAGCGACTCTGCACTAAGAAACAATTGATTCGAATACAACTTACGAACCGGACGGCTTGTCCGACTGATTCGCTAGCGCCGTCTCACGCGCAGCATCCATCGCGGTCATGAGCTTGGGCCAATTTTCCTTTGGCTTCCAGATCACGTTTCCAGCGGCAATGTCCGCCGCAACGGCCTCGTCATCCGTCTCAAATTCCGGGAACGGCTCTTGGTAAGCCGAGATGACCGGAATTTCCCGACCGTCCGGAAGCGGAAAGTCAGACGTATGCTTCGGTGAACGGTTCAGGATACTGCAGATGGCAATGACCTTTCCGCCAGCTTTTTCGATCAGACCGATCGCTTTCAGCGTGGTGGAAAAGTTATTGGTAACGTCCTCGACGATCGCGTAGTTGGCTCCAAGGATAATCTCGCAGCGACCGGCCACCAGAATGGACTCTTCCTTCGTCCCCTCGATCGGGTTCGCCACCGCGGTGACCAGCTTTTCCAGAAAGATCCCCGTACGATCACATGCTCGCGCAAGGTGCGACGAATATGTAATCCCGCCCATGGGCATCCCACAGAGACCGTCCAGTCTCGGAAGAATCTCCTGGAATCTCGGGTTCTCGACGAGACGCCGCGCGAACTCAGCCATGACGTGCCAGTAGCGCTCGGCCGTGGAGAAATTCGCGTAGATATCCCCCACGAGATTAGTCTTCAGGCGCGGGCTTTTTCCAGCGTACCCAACGAGCGGGCCGACACGTTTCCCCGCCGCATCCTTAGGGCAGAGGTAGACTCCACCACAGAGACGGAGGATTTCCAGCACAGGCGTGTCTCGATCGAAATGGATCAGAGACGTCGCCGTCTGACTTATTTGGTCCTTATGCAAGGTACTCTCCTTTCTTTGTCTTCTGTCTTCGGCTTTCCCGCCCGTCGGCACAATGCCGATGGGCGGGGTGAGCCGGGTTGTTACGCGACTTTCTTCTTTCCCATCTCCTGCAAGAGACGAAGCCGCTCATCACTCGCCTTGTTGACTTCTTCCCGAAGCGCTTCGATAGCGGTAACGGGGTCTTCCGCGGCAGTCACCTGCCGACCAGCGACGATAAGTCCTGCGCCCGCAAGCACCGCGTTGTAAGGCGTATCCGAACGCTTCTGGTCGTTGACGTCCACGCCCGCAGAGCGCGTGCCCGGGACAGCCAGAACGAAACCCTTGAGTTCCGGTCGTTTCGAGAGCATGCCCACTTCCAGTGCGGAAGTAACGACTCCACCAACAGTCCCCAGCTTGGCAACACGCGCCCAATGAAGCACGGCCGATTTAGGCGTGAGGCCACCGCCCACTTCCACCTGCTCCGCCGTAAGCGAAGTAAGTTCCGTGATGGCGAGAACCAGTTCCGGACCGTTCTTGACCGCAGCCATCATCATTTCGACTTCGCCCTTGGCGTGTACGGTCAAAATTTTGGCGCCAGCTTTCTTGACCTGTTCGGCGCGTTCGGCCGCGGTGTCCGGCGTATCAAAAAGCTTGAGATCAACCCAGGCATCAGGGACACCAAGGTCGCGAATCATCGAAACAGATTTCGCGCCAAGCTCATCCCAGATGCGATGGATCTTGACTCCATCAATGCGATTGCCGAGCGTGCGAAGGAGCGGAGATGCTTGCTCCCAGTCCTTCTTGTCCAGTGCCAAGTAAATTGGCACGTATGCCCTATCACTATTCACAGGCGACATATTACTAGCCCTCCCACAAAAAACAGTAGCGAAATTAAAGGTTTTCGCCGTTACCTTCCGCTCTTTACCCTACTCGTTACGAAAAAAAAACGCAACAGCCCTGCCCGACTTCGTCGGGCAGGGCTTCTCTGTCTTTTATTAAGTTACCTTTATTCTAAGCGACTTTGCAATCGCCAAAATATCATCAAGAGTCTCCGGCAAAACTTTCGGTGGGACAATCGCCCGGAAAACCAGCTTATCAATTCCGGAATAAATCACATGCTCAAACATTCTCACTTCTTTTCCGTGATCTTTATACGTCTCTTCATATTGAAGGTGATACCCGTCATCTTTCACTTCCTCCTTCACTGAATCCTTATCCACCTTCAAACTCTTTTTCTTTTTCTTCTGGGTCGCTTCCCTATCCTCCACAAATTCACCTTTCATCTCCGGCATTTCGAAAAATTCTTCCGCATCGGGATCTCCCCAAACCATGAAAATAATCACGAGCGTTCCTTCATCGGTAAAAAAACAGGAAGCGGTACCATCGAGCTTCAAGTAGAACATATTCAAAAGATTGGAGTACCAACGAAGTTTTGTAGCGCTAAAATCTGCCGAGAAAGTCTTGTGATGAATTTCGCGCTTAAAAACAGGCCGATGAAAAATTTTCCTAACGAGAGAGCGTCCAAATCCCTTTTTCATCTTCCCGCCCATATCCGCAAAATAGACATCTTTGACGTGGATATGTTTCGATTTTTTCTTTTTCTTCTCCGGCATAGTAATGAAAATATGCATTTAGAATATCATAAAGAGAATGAAAAAAGGGCGCTTTTTCAAGCAGCCCTTAACTTATCTCTTTCCTCCTTTTCCGGGATCAAATCCCAAATGAGCCCCAGCCTTTCGAGGACAAGGAGCCCCCAATAGGTCGGATCGCATTCACTCTCTTTTGCGGCACTCGGATCGTGATGATGCTTATTATGCTTCCACTCTCCGAGAACGAAGAGTACGAGCCACCACACATCTCCGCTGTTGTCCTTCGTATCATGAGACCGTTCGCCCATCATGTGCGTGATAGAGTTCACAAAGGCTGTGCCGTGATAGAGAGCTGTCGTGCTTGTGAAGAACGCGATAAGCAATTGCCCACCGCTCACATCATAGAACCAGTGTGAAAGGACCACGCCCAAGATGTAACACCCCAGGGCCATAATGACGGCCGGGAGATACACCCATGGATACTTCTGACTTTTCACAAAGACTGGGTCCTGCATGAACTCATCAGAAAGAGGCTTGAATATTTTTGCGCCCTTTCTGTTGAGCCAGCCGAAATGCGTCTCAAATATATTCCAAACGACTGGAGAGTGCCTGTCTGACTCATCTTGATCCGAATGAGCATGATGCCATCGATGCACCGCTGCCCACCAAGTGGCGGACCTCTGAAGAGCGCTTGCCCCGCAGAGCGCCATAATACAAACGAATCGACGAGATGACTTGAAACTTTTGTGGCTAAAATACCGATGGTAAAAACCGGTGATGAAAAACATCCGGAGGTAGTAGAGAAAGACCGCAAGGCCTGTCGCCCACCAACTCCAGCCAACCACAAAAGGCCCTGCAATTCCGACGACGTGTACGCTAAAGAAACCGATACTGCGCACCCAGTTAATGGGAGCGAGCTTTGCCCGGTCTCCTTTTTTCAAATGCTTGCGCTCCTTGCCCTCGTCAGTTCTTCTTATTTCACGCTCGAACTGGACGATGACGATAACGCATCTTATGAAAAGATACGCTGAAACAGCGGAAAGCACTGCTTGCATGCTAAGCCCCACCGCAATAAGCATGATGAGAGCGTAAACATGAAGCACAACAGAAGCGACACGCTTCAAAACCACCCTTTCCGAAGGGTGTGTGACACTTTTATTCTTCACAACCCCTCCTTTCAAGAGAGATTCCGAGGCCAAACAGCAAAAAGGACAGAACGGCCCTTAGTATAACACGACAAGATAACAGTTTAGTTTCAGCTGTTTTTTTATGAAAAAATTATGTCTGCAATATCGCCTCTGACGGCGTTTATGAGATTTGAATCTTTTGGGCGTTTTGGAAAAGTTCTGTTTGAAAGAAGTGTAAATCCAACACCTTTCACTGGATCGGTCAGAACAAGAGTGCCGGTAAAACCAGTTTTGCCGAATACTTCTTTGCTTGTTTTGGTGCCCATATACAGAGGATTATAAATATTCCAGCCGAGGCCTACTGGCTCACCTTTCGCGTCCGGCATCATGTTGGTATGCATTTTTTGAATCATATTTTCAGAGAAATATCTTTTTCCGTTTTTGACTCCCCCATTCAAAAGCATCTCTTGAAAATTGAGAAAATCGGGAACCGTAGAAAAAGCTCCGGCAATGCCAAAAAAATATTTTTTCTGGAGCGTGAAGGTGCTTTCATCATGAACTTCACCTTGAATTACTCTCTCCCGCCAGTCGTCTATTTCTGTTGGAGCGATTTCCATTTTCGGAAATCGCTCCGGATGGAATGTCGTCCGACTCATACCGAGCGGTGCAAAAAATTCCCTTTCAGCATAGATATCGAGCGGTTCTTTTATAATTTTCTGGATGACAAAACCGATGAGAAGCGCTGTTGCGTTGTTGTAGAAAAATCTTGAACCGGGCCGAGACTTGAGAGGTGCATTCACGACTTCCGCAACAATTTCTTCCGAAGTCTTATCTTTAAGCGACGAAAGTCCAGGAACTTGAAGCTCCAATGTATAGGTGAGAAGATTTTTGATTGTAACTTCTTTTTTTTCAGGAAAATTTCCGAATTCGGGAATGAAATCCGTAACTTTATCCTCGATATTCACCTTCCCTTTTTCAAGGAGTTTCAGAAGAACACAAGAAGTTGGGATTGATTTCGTAATTGAAGCCAGATCATATATCGTGTTTTCTGTAACTTTTGGAGAATCTTTTTCATAAGTAAAATTCCCAACTGGAAAAATGCTCCTTTTGCCATCACGAGAAACAATTCCCAAGACGCATCCGGGAAATGTTTTTTCTGAAATTGCTTTTTCCAATCTTTGAATAAGCGCTTTATCCATTCTTTTTTGCTTTTTTCTTCTGAAAGGCTAAAGAAAAACCATCATCCTCGATAAGTCCGAATTTCAAAAGACGCATCTGAATTGCACCCTTTTTCCTTCCGAGCAATTTCATAAGATCAGGGATTGATTTCTTTTCTGCAAATAAATCTTTGAGTTGTTTATCTTGGGCTTCATCCCATTTACGATAGGCATTCGGATGTTTTTCTCTTATTTTTTCGAGCGTTTTCTTTCCTTGCCCCGTAGCGAGCATAGCTTCGCTACTGGGGTCACCTTTCACTTCCGAGCTACCGATCTTTGGCTTTGGCCTGTTCCCTCCAGATATTTTCACAAAATTGTCGTGCATTTTGTCGAGCTCGGCGGCAGAAATTTTCCCGAAAATTTCTGCCGCCTCATCCGACGCAATTCGAAATGACTCATCTTTCGAGAGCACTTCCGGATGCACCTGAAATGTTTTTGCATTCCAACCGAGAAGATGCAATCCTGAAAGTCGGCGCACGCGGGAAAGGGCCACATATCCTTGTCCGTATTCAAACACCTGCGAAAGATCCATCACCGCCTCGTCCAGGCTCATCCCTTGGCTTTTATGCACCGTAATCGCCCATGCAAGACGAAGAGGAAGCTGTGAAATTTGCGCTCGCACTTTTCCATTTTCTTCCACGGACCATTCGAGCGGAGTTACCACGATCTTTTTTCCATTTCGAAGTTGTACAATAGGAAAATTTGAACTCGACTCAAATCCGGAAACAGTACCGAGTGTTCCATTTACAAATCCTTCTTTGGGATTATTTTTGGTAAACATCACCGATGCGCCGATTTTCAGTGAAAGTTTTTCGGGAGAGAGACATCCCTTTTTTAACGCCTCAATTAAAAAGGGTTTCCCACTCGAGGTCATGAGATATACATGCGGTTCTTCAGAGAGTGCTCCGAGCATCTGGTCATTCAAAAGATCAACATTCGCATTATGAGAAAAAAGCCGAGGCACATCTTTTGAAATTTTCTTCTCTCCAATCTTTCTCGCTTCAAGATGTTCTTTATGCGCGTCGCCGAAAGTATTTTGCCGAATCGCAGAGAGAAGCGAGAGAAAATCACTATCATCCTGGCGGTACTGCTCGCTCAAATAGCAGGTAAGCACTTTCGCGTTTCTCCACGAAGGCGAACCATATGCAAAGCGAGGAGGAGCTTCTTCTTCAAATAACTGGCTTTCAGATTCCACATCTGCTTTCACAACCGGCGGAAGCTGGAAAAAATCTCCGACAAAAATCACTTGCATTCCTCCGAACGCGTCAGTATTCCCTTTCACTTCCCGACACACCGCGTCAACCATCGAGAGAGTTTCCGGAGAAAGCATCGAGACTTCGTCTATCACCAGCACTTTGGCTTTGCGGACCCTCTTTGCCACATATTCGCTGGTCGCAATTTTATCCAGATCATATCCATTGAGAAATTTCCGAATTCCAATCCCGCTCCACGAATGAATGGTCATTCCTCCGATATGGGTCGCGGCAATGCCTGTCGAAGCGGTAATAGCGGGCTCAATCCCGCATTGACGCAAATAGCGCGTATATTCATTTATAGTATGCGTCTTGCCACTCCCTGGCTCTCCCGTGAGAAAAATATTTGCTCCCGTTTTTAAAATTTTCAGCGCTTCTGCTTGAGTCATTACGGAAGTATACCACCGCTCTTTATTGAGTTGCGAGAGGTGGAGGACCTTCTGTATTTAAATACTCTACGAGCTCTTTAAAAGTCACACAGCGCACATTCTCCCGCCCGCACACACTCTCGGCGAATGTCTTCATCGCTTCCCAGTAGACCCCGTCATTCCATTTATTGAAGTGGTGCCCAATAATAACAGGTGCGCGATTCTCGGCGAAATTAGAATTGAAATAATCCATATAGGCAGAAACAACATCATCCTTATATTTTTGCCAAAGCTCTGTCCCCTTTACCGCCTCTTCCTGAACATTGGACTGCATCATCCATAAATTATAATCCATTGAAATCGTCGAAACATGATTTTTCCCCAGAGATACGCGGCCAAGCGGAAAATGCCAAAGCCCATAGCCATCTTTCTTCGGCCAATTATCTCGGGACAAAAGCGACGCTACTCCGCTCGCGTCATACAGAAAATGATACTCATGAAGCACTTTATAGAGCGATGCATTCACGCCCAAATCAGGCGCCCGAAGTCCGACGATAGTATCGGGACCGAAATTCACCTGCGGTATGGAAACTGAAGGATTATTTTTCTGCATATTTATAAGAAGCAGATTGAAAGAATTGAATTCCTGCTTCCAATCTGCTTCAGACCAGCTCGTGCCGTTGAAATGCCCGGCAAGATGCGAGCCGACTTCATTTCCCATCTCAAGCGCTTTATTAAACCCCTCCACTCGCAGGGAGATGTCTGCCACGTAATCAGAAAAACCGATGAGCGATTTCCCCGCCGGCTGTCCCGGAGCTTGATACAAGTACGCGGAACCCTGGCCTAGAAAATAGGCAGCGTTGATGAAATAGGTGAAGTGAAGCGGTTTTCCTTCTTGAGAGAGAAGACTTTCAAAATCCAAGGTCTCGCGAAGCATATCTACTGATTTCGAACCATCAAAAGAAAGGAGTACAAATTGCGGAGTAGAGGCTGAAACCAGATATTTTTCCTTTTTAACAGCTTGGGCGGATCGCACCGCTTTCACAAGCGTTTTCGGATCTTCTTTTTCCAGATCAATTTCTTTTTGCTCCGCTACCACAGGAACTTTCGGATGAAACGCGCTAAAACCAAAGAAAAAAAGGCCGAAGAGAAATAATCCGCACATCCCGGCAATATTTCTTTTCGAGATGAGCGATTTAAGAATGCGAATGAAATCTTTCACGAGAGAAAGTATATCCTATTGAATAGTTCTTGAATACTCAAATTAACGCAAAGAAGACTCGAGTTGCGGGCTTGTCGTTACTCTTTCAACAAGAAATTTCATCTTACCGACCACCTGCCCGCGCTCTGTCTCTACGTTCACTCTCCAAAGTCCTGGTGAAATGTTCTCCTTTTTTGAATAAACACGGTACCCTCCTTCCCGACCTCCGACCACAGTAAGAGGAATTTTCGCGGAAGATACCCATCCCTCTTTCTCATCATAATATTGCCAATCATGGATGATTTTCACAGACAGGCCAGTCGGGGCAAAAACGGCCGATAACACATACGCGGGTTCGCCCTCCTTCAAACTCACCGTGTCGGAGGAACGCAAGAATGCATATCCTTTTTGCTCTTCGCTAAGCACTATAAATTCAGTACTGCTTTTGCGATAGATGGAATGAAAAACACCAATCTCCTTTAAAGAAAGCGGAATAGGCGGGATGATATTTGTAATATAAAGAACGTTAATGAGAAGAAAAATGATGCTTATGCTAAATGTAAGCGTCCTCTTGCTGTCTTCAATCCTTTCCGGAAAAAACCGAGACAGTTCGTACATGACAAATAAAAAGAGGACGACAGTAGTAAGTCCGCTCAAAAAGAAAATGCTTCCGCTCATCTGTTTCAGGACAACAGGAATGAAGAAGATAAGGAAGGAAAAAAGAGCGACAAAAAACACGCTCATGTGAAAGGCAAAACGAGCGTAATGTCGTTTGAAAAATTCATTTCCAACAAGAAGCCCGAAAAGCAGGAGAAGAAAAGGCCAGCTTGAGAGAAAAGAAGCGCTTCTTGCGTAAAGAATTATAAAATTGCTGAAAAGTCCTCCGAAAGAAAACTGGATTGCAAAGAGAAGCCACGGCTGGGCTTTCTCCAGGAATCCCGCCTTTAATTGGCGCTCTTCAAAAAGATTTACAAAAAATATACAGAGAAGAACGAGAAGTAGATAGAAAGCAAGAATAATATGATCGCGAGATTTATCGATTCGAGTAAGCGTCAGCGAATCGAAAATAAATCCAAAAACGAGCATTCCTGATGAGATATGCCGTTCATATTTCTCGAGAGTGTGGGTAATCCTGTGAAGATGCATAGATTATCTATATAAAGAAGTATACCCCATGAAAAATAAAAACCCACGGACAATCCTTGCGGACCGCCGTGGGAGACTGAAACGAAAATCTGTTCCCTCCGAAGGGTTGAGTCGAATTAGGCGTATGCTATCCGCCGCCTGTCCCACCTTTGCCCGCCCACTGTGTTGACCGAACGGCAATCCTTGGGATTGCGAATCTTCTCCAGAAGGCCCGGATCGCGCCTGATGCTGTGAGCGACGTTTTCGAGAATTGCCAGTGCCTTCTCGAGACGCTCTGACAACGAAGCCTTGGCGAGCCCGGCGATGTCCATGAAACTGGAATGAACCGCGATCAGGCGGTCGCCGTGACAGATATCCGTGGCACCCTTCTCCTTCTTGACCACGAAGAGCTGCTGGAAAATCTTCCCGCCGACAAACTTGATCCCGAGGATCACCCGGCGAGCCTTGCGACGGGCATTGATTTCGAGGACGCGGAAGACCGCCATCACAGACCCATCGTCCCTGACAATGGTGTCTTTTGCATTCCTCTCCTCCCAAAGCCGATCAGCCACGTCCACGTACTTTGCCTCTGTTCCATTGTCCATCTCCGAACCCTCCTGCAAAACTAACCCCCGCTATGTCCCGGAACACAGTTGTTCTAGGGACGCCCAAAAAAATTGTATGCCTATAGCATCTGTATGTCAAAAAAGAAAAGTGCAAAAGGCACTTCAAAAAGTGCTTGAAAATCAAGACTTTTTTCAAGCGAAATGAGTTGTTCACAGGCAGAATCCAAGATCACTTCCCTCTGTGCTTGAAAAACTCGACCTGCCGCAATCTTTTCACCGCTTCTCCATGAGTTTTATACGGACCTCCGAGATTCTTTTTTGTTTTTTCCGAAAGCACGTAATATCCGCTTTTTCTTTTCTGGATCATAGTCGTCAAATTCATTGTTTCATAATGTCGGCCTTTTTTTCTTCGTATTCGTTTTTACTGATCTCGCCTTTCGCGTATCGAGAATCTAGAATTTCAAGAGCGGCTGAATTTTTCAGAGTCAAATGATGCGCGCCGAACCAATGGAACCAGTGATGCTCGCGGACAAGTCTCACGACGAGACCGATGATGAGCACCCAGACCATTATCCACAAAAACAGCCCGAAGAGATCAAAACTATACCCGCCATATCCTCCGCAATATCCCAACATAGTTTTTTTCTAAGAATTGAGTAATGCGACCTTTACTCAAAATGACGAAATACCGAGAGACTGGTTACATGTTTTGTTTGGGTGGCTACTGGGGATGTCGCTTCTTACAGAAGCAGTACCCCGATTGGACCCCGCCCTTTTGTTTTAAAAGGGCGGTGTGCTCAATCGGGCTTCAACTCCCAGACGTGAGCAACCTTGGTTGCTCACTTAGCCACCCAAGACAAAACAGCCTTTCGGCTGTTTTGTTTCCTTGGGTGGCTACTGGGAGTTGAACCCAGACTAAAAGCTCCACAAGCTCTTGTGCTGCCGCTACACCATAGCCACCATTTAAAAACTCAATAAATGAGCCCCTTTGTTATACCAGAGTTACGAGCTTTAATCTAGGAGAATCGATCTATTTCTTGTTATCCTGTCGAATTGTCGCCATCGCATCCGCAACAGTCGTCATGAATTGCGCTGGGAAAATAATTGTAGAATTTCTCTCGGTAGCAATCTCTGCCATTGTTTGAAGTGTCCTCAGTTGCAATGCTACGGGGTGAGCCGAAATAATATCTGCCGCTTCGCCAAGCTTTACCGCCGCCTGAAATTCTCCTTCTGCCGCAACAATTTTTGCCCGTCTTTCTCGTTCTGCTTCAGCTTCTTTTGCCATCGCTCTTTGCATGTTATCAGGAAGCGTAATGTCTTTGATTTCTACGGCGGTGACCTGCACTCCCCACGGCTCGGTATGGCTGTCTATCGTATCTTTTATGTCTATATTGATCTCTGAAGTCTGCGAAAGAAGCTCATCGAGCTTGAATCGCCCGACGACATTTCGCACCGTAGTCTGACTGATTTGATTGACTGCGCTTGCAACATTTTCAATAGCAATGACAGATTTTATTGAATCGACGACGTGATAATAAGCGACAGCGGCGATATCAATAGACACATTATCTTTGGTAATAATTTTCTGGGACGGAATATTCATCGTGATAGTACGAAGCTCCACTCGCGTCATCTTTTCCAAAATGGGGACGAGAATAATAAGTCCGGGACCTCGCATACCAGTAGATTTTCCAAGAAAGAAAATGACTCCCCGCTCGTACTCCTTCAAAACCTTAAGCGAGAGAAACAATAATACGACGACGACAAAAACGAGAAAAAAAAGGGGCATACTATGAATAATTAATTATTAATAAGTGTAAACGGCTCATCGCTCAAGTCGCAATTGTCAGTCCCGCTTACACAAATTCGAAGACCATAACTGTCTGGCGGAATAGGGTTATTAACGATGTCTGTTCCTACGATCCAATTATAGACACCGGTATTTGGAATATTTTTATCAAGTACGTACGTAGATGATTCAAAGAAAGGTCCGCAGGGAGCTTTTACGCACACGACGGGCAATTGTTTGCCCAAGTACAAATCAATTTTTGCGCTGGAATTATAGTTACTGTCTCTCCATGTTATCGCCCGCGTAGCGTTTATTTTCCAATTCTCTCCGCCATTTGGCGCAGTCACAGTAATGATAGGCGCGGATGGATCGGTAACAATAACCGTAGTGTTCGCCTGCGTCATAAGTCCAGCGCTGTTCTGTACCGTGAAAGTGATCGTATAAGTCCCGGCTCTATCATACGAATGCGGGAATGAAGAACTTTGCACAAATTGCGGTGTCGCTTGAGTTGCAGTGGTTGAAGATGCTTCCCCTGCCGGTGTCGCGTAGACTGGCTCATCGCCCCAGTGTGCAAAATAACTAAGTGTTCCATCAGAAGGATCAGATGCGCGAATAGTCCAGACCCCTTTCTCGTTTATCGAAAGTTTTGTCGGCGCATCAATGCCGTTTACCACCGGAGATTTATCGTTTGAAGAAAGCGTGAACGGCGCATCGCTTGAGTCGCAATTATTGGTATCCGTGTTTGATTCGCAAATTTGAATTTGATACTGGCCCGGATAGATCGGAGCGCTCGCTCCGGCATTCGGAATATCAGCTGTCGGATCCATATAATCCCCCGCTCGCCAAGTGTATGAAGGAGCATCAGCGCTTACATGAGTCGCAATGATGTAGGGAGCTCGCAAGGATTGCGCTGTCGCTATCATCGGACAAACTTGGGTTGTACAAGGAGGCTGGTATGGAACAAGTTTAATATCAACATAGGTCGCTGTCGGCGTGGTCCATGTAATTGCGTGATTAATTCCGATCTGCCAATTTTCTTCGCCATTTGGAGAAGTGACTTTGAGATCCGAAGTCTGGACTCCTGAATCAGCTGTTATCTGCGCTCGAGTGATAGGGCCAACGTATCCTAAAGCAGGCTGTATTCCTTTCGCAGTTTGATATTTTGCAACTGCCATCTGTGTAAGCAATCCAAAATATCCTTTCGGGACGCCTTCAGGCATCACAAGATAGGAATGAGTTTCGAGAAATGTCTGGAGGGCTACTACATCTGCACCAGAGGCACCAATGGTGAGATTGGTTTCAAAATTATAGCTTTCGGCTTTTGCCACTGGAATAAAGGCAAAAAGGGCGAGAAATAGGACAAAAAGGTATTTTTTCATGATGGTGGTATTTTAGCATGGAAAGAGGGTGCGGAAAAGATTCGAGGAATCTTGGTCGTTACACGACCAGTATCCCGATTGGATTTTTCTTACGCCCTCACGGACGAAGAAAAATGCTCAATCGGGCTTCAAGTCCTCTCCCGTGAAGCGCCCCGCGCTTCACTCCGTGCACTAAAAAAACCGCTTTCGCGGTTTTATTGTGCTGTTTTAATTGCGTTTGCTCGAACTTTCTTCGACAAACTCCGCTAATGCGTACGCGCCGAGCCCGTATCAACTCCAACGCTAATCCTACGCTCGACTAACTCGTCCCGTCCCGCGCGGAGTACCGCGCGGTCGCACCCCGCCTCGCCACGAGCTCCTCCATACAAGATTTGTTTCGCGCGGATTTCTTTTTTCGGAATGGAGTGGCGGGCGGGATGCGTCTTCTCCTTTGAAGAGGAGAAGGACGGAACTCGAATGCGGATGCAAAAGGAATCTCGGGCTTTACTTTAGCATATCTTTCTTTCCGTGGTAATTGTTCGTTGGTATTACCCTCGGCATTCGCCTCGGGCATTTCCGCTAGGGCTACTCGCGCCTAGATGCCTAGGAGCGGGCAAGTATTTTTCTGTAACGGCTCAAATACACCAAATGAGCCGTTACAGAAAAAATTACCCGCGTCCATTTGGGGGGAGGAAGGAATCCTCCCCCCAGCGTCGGGTTGTTTTCACACCCTCGCACAACCCCCTTGCTCGTTTTCATCTCTGTGTGTAGTGGTGTCGCTTTCGCTGCCAAAATTCTGTAACTTCGTTCGGGTCGGCGCTCATTATTGTAAAAAGCCCGTCGCGGAAAATGCCCGAGGGAAGCCCGAGACGCTGACTGCATGTGCTTGCCCCAGCGCGTGCGAGTACGCACGCGCCTTTCCCACCCGTGCGCGCACAAATTCCCGCCGTCTCAAAGAGAGGAGGAGACGGCGGGCTCCCGTGAAGACTCAACGGCTCACTTGGTGTATGTGAGCCGTTAAATTTTTGTATAGAAAGTATATTTTCCCGTTCTTCCAAACTGTTTTATCTTTCCTTGGCTCTCTAGCGCGGAAAGATATCTCGTCGCTGTCGCATCCGAGACATACAGGAGCTTTTGTACTTGGTCGTTGGAGATTTTCCCTTTCTTTGTGAGTTCGTCGAGAATTTTATTTAACTTCTTTCCTTTTCGCTCCTGTATGCGAGCTCGCGCTCGCAGAAGCAAATCGCGGAGGAAATTGGGTGCGGGAACCGTCGCTGACGCGACTGGGGATTCGGGCTCTTTTTGGGGTTCTTGAGGAGGAGGCTCGGTTTTAGGAGCTGTGTTCCATGACCGCTCCTAAATTACCATCGCCCCTAGGGGCTTCTAGGGCCTCAGGGGGTGCTTGGGGGCTTGATTCTTCGGGAGGGGTGGTTTCTGGGGTTTGTGGGGAATCGCCCGAAACTGGCGTTTCAGGCTCAGATGCAGGTGGAATTACAGAATCTGGTGCAGCGGTGTCGGGAAGAGTTGTTGTGTCGTCTGGGGGCATGGGGTTAGTAGTATTTACTTCCGAAAAAAGAACTCGAACAAAGGGCTCTTCTTTTTCTTCTTTCCATAATAAATTTCCTTGTTTTTCCCGTCTTCCTCTCTGCCATCTTCAACTTGTTCCTTTGACCATTTAGGTGCCCATTCGATTTCGTTATTTCTAATCCAGTAATGCGATTGACAGGGGAAGTTCCAGTTTCCTATCGAAGGGTACAGAGAGATCGTCTCGCCGTTAAATGTCAGCTTCCAGTCTGTTGGAGAAAGAGGAGTGACTACCTCGTTGCCGCATCCACAAAAACATTTATGAATGGCTGTTGAATAATCGATAGAAACATACAATACTCCATTCTCGGGATTGTCGGGAATATTTTTTACGAATTTATGAGATAGCTTCGTCATTTACTAATTGATTTGTATTAATTTCATAAATCGCATGACACTCCTTACCAAGATCGTGATAGAAACCAAATAACTTTTTCCATTTTATGACGGCAAGGGCAGCATTTAGAGCATTGATCTCTGCTATCTGTACGTTCTTGTCGTAGTCGTTATTACCATTATCAGCAAAAGAAATCCTTTTGTCGACATGATCCTTTTTCTCTTGAGTACAAGTTGTTACCCTCACACTTCCTGTTAACATTCCATCCAACGCGTTGACTCCTATTCCCGTGTCCACAAAAGGAATACCGACCCCTATCAGTTTCTGAATTATTAATTTTTTGATTTCTCCTTCATCGATGCAGATAAAAACAAAGCTCATCTTTGACAATTCTTCTAGTGTTGACGAGGTGAGATGATATTCATGGGGAATAATATCTTTCCGCATTCGTGAATATATGCCATGAAGGTAGGCAACTTTTTTAGGGCTTTCTCGTAACGTATCGAGCGAAGCAGCGCCAGGAGCACGAAAGGCATTATGAGAATGAAAGTCGTCTTGATCAAAGAGATGAATTTCTTTTACGGGTGTTTTTGCAACAAAATCCAACACATAGGAGCCAGTGCCTCCTAAGCCAATGATAGCAATTTTCAAATTCTGAAGTTTTTCAGAAATAACTCCAATTTGAGCTCGACTTGAATTTGCATCTAAGTAGTTAAAGACAATTTCAGGATCGTTTGATTCGACGACTTTGAAAGTTTTTGCTGTAGCAGAACGATCAATGGATTCTGCCTGTGAAGAAATTATTTTGATATAGGTCGTCACTTTTTCGTAGTAGTCGGGATAGCCCTCTGCTGGTTTGTTAGAGAATGAGTGATCTGTTTCTATTCCATCTGCGAGAGTCTTACGACCGCTTGAGTGCACGATTCCCTTTATGATATTTCCTTCCTTGTCGCACGGATGGCCGCCTGTAAAATAAATTACGTGGTCTTGCGGCCTTGCGGTTCGATCACCCGCTAAATCGCCAAGGGGAGATATAAGTATCCCTAAAGCAATTTCTTTCTCGGCGTTTACATAGGGAATATTGTGTACGAGTAGGTGCGCCTGCTTTACTTCAATTTCGTATCCTTCGTCACGCAACTTCTTGAGGTCGGGGCTATGACTTATTAGTTTGTGTGACATTGAAGATCATTCCATCCTTAACCTTCACACTCTCTCCCTTCACGAGAGAGCCCTCGCGGTGTCCGTCTGGCCCCTTTGAGAAGGTAACTGTATAAACAACATTCTCGTCCTGAGAATGAGAGCCGAAAGCCAATACGACGACCTCCTCGTATGAGATTTCCTTTTTATTCCAAACTTTCTCTCGGGTATTAACGATTATCTTTACCTCCTTTTCCTTATGTTCACTGTTGTCTTTATCCATGATATTATTCTGCCAGTTTTAAAATTAATTTTTGCAGCCCTGGCCTCTGCTGTTTGATATATTATACCTCTGGTGATACCATTACAAGGTAACTAGATGGAACAGATGTTACTCACAAGACCATTAATGTTACCGGCAATACCATCGGGTATACAGTATACCGAGTTACTCACAACCCATCTTTAGGATGAAGAAGAAAAAAGATATAATAAATGACAGAGGCGCTACCGAGATTGAAGTTAAGAAAGAGATCGGTAGAAAAATAAAAGAGATGCGCAACAAACTTGGGCAGAGTGCCTTGCGCATTGCGCAAGAGTTGAAAATCTCCCGAGAAGCCATTACTCATATTGAAAACGGGAGGAATAATGTATCTGCGGTCGTTTTATGGAAACTCGCGACTCTCTTCAATTGTGATGTTCATGATTTCTTTCCAACTGTTCCCGATGGATATGGGATTACAAGAGTTGATCTCCATAAGGTAGAACAGGAAAGTGGTAAAAAAGCAGCAGATTGGGCAAAAACACTTTTTGGTAAAGAGAAAAAAGTATGATTTTAGAAAAAATAGAATTTTGCGCAGAAGAAATTTTAAATAAATTAAATTTGAAGATTTTACCTATTCCGGTAGAAGAAATAGCTAACAAGCTTCAAATTAAGATTAGTCGTGCTCCTAGTGGCGACTTTTCTGGCATGTTAATTCGCAAAGATGGCCGAGCACTGATCGGAATAAACAGTAATGAGGCCCCTGTGAGACAAAGATTTTCAATTGCTCACGAATTAGGTCATTTTTCTCTACACCCAAGAAAAGACACCTTTGTCGATTTTAGAGACAATAAAAAAGATGTAATGCGAACACCTATTGAGAAGCAAGCTAATATGTTTGCCACCTCGTTACTTATGCCTCGAAGTTTACTTGAGAAAGACTTCCGTATTCTCTCAAAAGACGGGTTCACGGAAGATGAACTGTCTGAATTAGCAGAAAAATATCAAGTTAGTGAAGAAGCGATGAAATTTAGACTGATGAACCTAAATCTTCATTTCTAACCTTGTTGAGTAGTCGGTAAGCCCTTAAATGCTTCGTCGACAGAAACGTAGGCCTGCCCACCAAAAAGAGACCCTTCCCGTTCGTGAGTTGGCACTGGCATCTGTATTTTCGGGTATCCTTTTCGAGAACCAATAAAAAGTATTCTTCGCCTCATTTGTGGAGCTCCATAATTGGCCGCGAGCAAAATATCAGTTGTAACGGAATATCCAGCAGTTTCAGCTCTCTTTAAAATTTGTCTATACAACTTTCCACCACCAACTCCCTTTAAATTAGATACATTTTCCATCACGAAGAACGATGGCTTTATTTTTTCGACAAATCGCAAAAATTCAAAAATCAACAATCCTCTATCATCCTCAAGTCCTTTTTGTTTTCCCGCTTGACTAAAAGATTGACAGGGTGGTCCCCCGTGAATAATATCCGGACGTTCTTTTACTCCCGAGTGTTCTTTCCAAAATTTAAGAGGATCAGTGACTTTTGTGATGTCCTCACATATTACTTTTGCTCTATTTTTCGGGTAACTTTCTAGTGTATTACACGCATCTTTCCACTTATCCAAAGCAACCTGGGTCGTAATCTTTTTTGTTAATTCCGCACCTATGTCTAAGCCTCCGATACCAGAGAACAAACTAAAAGCAGTCATTATTTTTTTCCCGCTAGCCTTCAACCCTTGCTTCACAATCTGTTCAAATACGGCTTTTGCTAAAGGGACAGGAACAGCATTCCCAACTTGTTGCTGAGTACTTGTAAGTGTTCCCTTCAATTCAAGATCATCTGGAAAACCCTGTAAGCGCAGTGCTTCTCTGACTGTGATATAGCGATTCTCGAAAGGATGTACAAATTTGTTAAAAATGAAACCCGTAACAGTTAGAGACGGTTTTTGAGGATCAAGCCTGATAATTCTCAAATTTGGTCCACCAACTCTGTTTTCATCATGCTTCACATAATATTTAAAACTCTCATGCCACAATTCTTCAGGTAAATCCTGCATTCTCTGGCCAATACCTAAAGCATTAATCCGCTTCTGCGAATCCGGTCCAACTTTACGAGCTATGTGATTATTAATTAAGGTTTGCATGAAATCAGAACGAGAAATTTTCTTTAACCCACTCGTCTCTTGCATAAGTAGATGAGAAGGAGACAATACCATCATAGAGATTATAAAGTGGCTCATTGGGTGGTAAATCTTTCACACGCTTTGCTTTACCTGTTTGATCTTTTGTCCACACAACATCTTTTAAGTCTTGCAGATATTCCTCAAAATGTCTGATCGCGTGAAGATTGGATAGAAGTCCAGTCTTGATATTTATTCCATCAATTTTTGGTTTATTTGTAGCACCAAGTTTCAGAACCTGGTATGTTCCTTTTTTAATGTCATCTGTTCTATCCATGCCTACACTAGATTTACTATCGGAAATAGATTCGTAACCGCTGGCACCCACACGGCGCTGGGGCCAGTTTTCTGGTCTTGGCCACGGCTGCCCACAAGCATTTGTCATCCAATAAATAGGATCAATAGCCCCAACTGACAGTCGCCCTCTTGCCTCATATGTTTTAAAAGCATGTAACCAGAACGAATGATAATATTTGAAGAAGTCTGTTTTGAGTAGGTCGTTTATCCCTTTATATACCCAATCTTTTTTTGATTTCTGGTTCATTATGCCAATATCAAATATTTTATATGATTCACCTCGTTCCCCCTTTTTCTCAATCAACGGTAAAAAAATCCCGAGCTTGTTTGAAGAAAGATTAGTGTTATTCAAAGTGAGATGTCCCGATTCAACTTCTTGATCCCCACTCTCTTCTGTTTGTTTTTCAGTATTTGTTGCTAAAGGCATGGTTACCAAAGGAGAAGATTTAACTTCGGCAAAAAGCACAATATGTTTTTCCTTCTCGTAAAAAATCAAGTCTGCAGGCTCTGCAGCTTTGAAAATTTCAATTTTTCTTCCATGTTTCTCAAACAAAATTTTTAGCATAAGACCTAGAAGATCAACAGCAATGGCGCCAATACTTCCTGAACTTGGTTTGTTTGATTTGTGATACTTAAATTTGCCTGCAAGATTGCAGCGCGGACATATATTAGTATACGAAAAAAGTAACAGCGGATTTCCATTATGAGGACAATAAATCCAGCCTCTGTTAGTGACGCGGCCATAATATTCAGCGGATACCAATAAATCAAAAGCTGCAGCTAATGATAAACCGATTTCCTTTTGGGGCATTTTATACGCCTCTTCTACAAGTTTTCTAGCTAATTCTGCTTTTTCAGAATCTATCGAAATTGGAGCAGAACCGTCGATTATATCTTGGATGTCTTTAGGGAGCATATAATCTATTTTATCAATTCATCAGATGAAACTCCAACCGCCTTCGCTAACTTTGTAATTGTCGAGAGTGTTGGATTTGTCTTTCCATTCTCAATATTACTGACAAAGCTTCGGCTGACGCCAAGAGTTCTAACAATATCGCCCTGTGTTATACCTTTTCCTGTACGGATACGCTTTAGGTTTTTACCTAACTTTGCGGACTCACTTTTCATATCCACATATTATACCCCGATGATTACATTATACACCAATATTATAGTATAATGTAATAGGTATAAATCCGCCCCCGCCCGCCACTCCATTCCGAAAAAAGAAATCCGCGCGAAACAAATCTTGTATGGAGGAGCTCGTGGCGAGGCGGGGTGCGACCGCGCGGTACTCCGCGCGGGACGGGACGAGTTAGTCGAGCGTAGGATTAGCGTTGGAGTTGATACGGGCTCGGCGCGTACGCATTAGCGGAGTTTGTCGAAGAAAGTTCGAGCAAACGCAATTAAAACAGCACAGCAAGAGACATCGGCAAATTCGGCAAAAACAAAATCGTATCGCTTCGCGATATGTGAGGCATCGGAAATCCGTCCGGCCTTTAGACAATGGGCAAAATCCCAGAGGTCTCCCCAGCGTATGGAAACTGCACAAACCAAAACTCAATGCGTTCTCTATGCTCGCAAGAGCACCGAGGAAGATGACAAGCAAGTGATGTCGATTGAGGCACAGCTTTTTGAATTGCGAGAGTTTGCGAGCAGAGAACGCATTGAAATCGTGAAAGTATTCACGGAGGCGAAAAGCGCAAAGACGCCCGGGCGAGAAGAGTTTGCCAAAATGCTCGCGTATATAGAGACAAGCAAAGTACCGCTTGGCATTTTGGCATGGCATCCTGACCGTCTCGCCCGTAATTCTGTTGATGGCGGAAAAATTATTTACTTAGTCGATATCAACAGAATTGCCTCTTTACGCTTTCCGCAGTTTTGGTTTGAGCCGACTCCGCAAGGCAAATTTATGTTGCAAGTGGCGTTCGGACAATCCAAATATTTTTCTGACAACCTTGTCGAGAATGTGAAGCGTGGAATCCGCCAAAAAATCCGGCGTGGCGAATGGCTCACGCTCGCTCCAATGGGCTATGTGAATAATTACAAAACACACAATATCGAGCCTGATCCGGTGAAATCCCGCGTCATCAAGCGAGCGTTCGAGGAATACGCCACGGGAACCCATACGCTTCTCACATTGGCGGATTTTTTGGCGGAACATGATGTTGTACAGAAAAAAGGAACGCCACTTGCCAAAGTTTCCGTTGTGAAAATGCTCGGCAACCGCGCCTATCTCGGATTCATCAAACATCGCGGTGAATGGCACAACGGAAACTTTGAGCCAATTCTTTCTCCGACCCTGTTTGAAGCAGTGCAAAAGGTGTTCAACAAACGGAAGAAGCCGAGGAAGCAAAAACAGCTTCTTCCGTTTGCTTTCACTGGATTTCTGAAGTGTGGCGAGTGTGGCTGTGCGATCACGGCTCAATATTCCACCAACCGCTACGGCGTGAAGTATGGATATTATCGCTGTACCAAAAAGAACGGAAAGTGCGCACAGCCGTACGTGCAGGAAGGATCACTCGCCGCACAAATTCAATCACTGCTTCAATCAGTGTCGTTTCCTCTCGCGGAAATTCAAGAAGCGGAAAAGCAGGTTACTGCTTGGGGAAAGGAATCAATTTCCGCGAGAGGAGATATTGCCCAAAATCTGAAAGACAAACTTTCCGAAACTCAAATCAAGCTTGATCGGCTGGTCTCGATATACCTCGATGGAGATATTGAAAAAGCGGTATATCTCGAACGAAAAGATGTTTTGATGCGCCAAAAGCTCAAGCTTGAGGAAAGTTTGAAAGATTTTGGGCAACAGAGAAAGAATTGGGTCGAACCTTTGCGGAGTTTCATTTTGTCCTTGAAAGAGGCCGCCGAAATTGAAAAAACTTCCTCACATTTGGAATGGAAGAAGTTTTTTCAGAAAATCGGCTCTAACCCGGAAATCAAGGACAAAATGGTTTCCATACGCTGGGGAGACCTCTGGGATTTTGCCCATTGTCTAAAGGCCGGACGGATTTCCGATGCCTCACATATCGCGAAGCGATACGATTTTGTTTTTGCCGAATTTGCCGATGTCTCTTGCTGTGCACGGGAGAGGACTTGAACCTCCATGCCTTTACGGCGCTACCACCTCAAGGTAGTGCGTCTACCAATTTCGCCACCCGTGCATTAACACCCGCCTATTATGTCTGAGTTCCGCACAATTTTCAACTCAGTACGAAAAAAGAGCCTTTTGGCTCTTTTTTGTTTTTATTATGCTTTTGCTTCTTCTTTCTTTTCTGCCTTTTCTTCAGCCTTGGCTGCCATCTCCTTTGCCTTCATCTTTGCTTCATCTGCTTTTGCAGATTCTGCTGCTTCTTTTGCTTTTACCTTTGCTTCGGTCTCGGCTCGAGTGAGAGTGATTGTTCGTCTCATTTCTCGGCTGATTTCTTTCGCAGCCTTGTCTCGGATGTGGTAGAGCTTTGCTTGTCGCACCTTTGCTCGGCGAATCATTTCAATCTTATCAATCGTTGGAGAATACAAAGGGAAAATTCTTTCTACTCCTACTCCGCTCGCAACTCGTCGGACAATGAATGTCCCGCCAGCTTCCGTTCCGTGTTTTCGAGCAAGAACGAGGCCTTCAAAAGCCTGAAGTCGCTTCTTTTCTTTGATCTTATCCTTTTCCTTGTATCGTTCAGTAATTTTCTGCCAAACGCGAATAGTATCGCCTGGGCGAATGTCAAGATTCTTTCTTTCTTCAACGTTTATCGGGGAATGAATAGTCATGATTTTATGAGATTTTCCAAAATGTGAACGCATACCAATCTAACACAGGGAGCCTAAATCCGCAACTTTTTTGATTATAGAAATGTTGAAGCCCATATGGTTAGTATGGGCTGGGAGGTTGAAACGCTATTCCCCCAAAGCGGTTTGACAAAAATTGCCGAAAAGACAAAGATTCAGGAATCAAAATTAGAGGTTCTGAATCCACAGTGCTACTTGCGAAAAGCAAACCAGCAGTACACGTCGTCAAGACTTTCAACACAGAACAGGCTCGACTTGCGCTCCGAAGCGTCCAACCAGACACAGAAGGCAAGCCGGTCGCCCTTTACGAGACCCTCCTTCCCCACGATACACTCCGTCGCCACGACAGACACCGGGGCCATCTCGTGCTTTGTATGCAGGCGAAAATGATTTTCGCCAATCGCAGACACTTCACACGGGACCGTGCGCTTGAGGCCAGCACCTTCGGCCCATGCCAAAGCCTTGTCCCAATTCCCATCGTCTTTCGGGCAATTGAGCAAAATGAGACATTCTTCAATCTCCTCGGTGTCAATCGATGAGTATTGATCGCCCACCTTCCGGACACCGAAGTTCTCCGCAGTATTCGAGCCACCTTTAGTGATGGCCTCCTGCCACTGCCGATCCGGTTTGAAGCGGATGCGGACGACCTCGATGCGCGCACCTTTGGGCGGCACATACTCGCCCATCTTCAATCCGTCCAGAAACCGGGCGAATCGACCATCGTCCAAAGCCTGCTGAAATGCGACGCGACCGACATGCTTGTCGTTTGCGATCTTCTGCACGCACTGCCCTTGCGGTAAAGTTACGGGCTCTTCGCTCATAACTCCTCCTTTTTTTTAGTCCACCTCAAGCTCCAACATACGTTGGTACCAGAAGCAGACACCTTTGCAAAATGGCTAGACCACAGTGGTTTCGCCACACAAGAAAATCTCGAGTCCCTCGGGACTTTTTTGTGTGGCAAATCCTATTTTCGCAAGTATTTGAAAGTTCTAAACTGATGGGTATTATACTGCAAATCATTGACAAAATCAAGGATTTGCGGTGGTTTACAAGCTTTATTTGAGGCTATTTTTTAGAAAGAAACTTAAGCACCCTTTCTATAATGCTCAGCCAGCATAGTAGCCATTAACTTAACGTCTTTTCGAGATTCTTCCACTACAGCCTGAAATAACTCTTTGTGATCTGGATTCGCACGATGATTCTTCGAAACAGTGGAGTGCAAACTTTTAGATTGATTGAACACTCCTTCATAGGGGTGCGAATCCGGGGAATATGCAATGTTGGGTGCCCCATTGCAGGCGGAGTATATGGTAGTACCAAATTTTTTCTGAAGGTCATTTCTCATCTTAAAATATTCCTCGACAGTCAAAGGTTTTTCTCTTCCCCCAGTTATACCGATTGTCATAACATCATGCTTTATGGGAAGTTTAGCAAAAGCATTTTCAAACTGTGTGAGTGTTCGACCGGTCTGAATAGCTTCAGTGATAAAAAGAATATCACCCTTACCGGAATATCTTTTTTCTATACCATGAGCAACTTCTTCCGCATTTTGATTTAAAAAAGACGCATCTGTCTCACCATGGTGTCCAGAAAAAAACAGTGCTTCGGGAACTTTTTGAGAAGTCCCTTCATACATTTGCCTAAGAAATTCTCTGAATATAAGAGTTGGAATACGGCCAGAAACATCATCTCCAACAAGAAGAGTGTAGGCACCAGAATCTATTTTGGATCGCATCTGATCAAGAAGGGCTTCGAAAGGTTTCTTTAACTCATAGATGTCTTCAAAAAGGAGCCCCTCTCCATCTTCCGGTTTTCGATTTTCTATCGCCGCTTTTTGAAAAGCTTCCAAACTCTCTATTTGAGGCTTTTCATCTTTTGGTGATTCCATATCTTTATTTTAACATAAGCTTTTTTGCCTCGAGAAAATCTTTCGGAATTGGAGCTTCAAGGGACATTTCTTTTCCGCTCGGAAGAGTAAATTTTATCTGATACGCGTGAAGCGCGAGGCGACTGAAGCCGAGCGCGTAGCCAAGTTTCGGAGCGTAGAGAGCATCGCCCAAAATCGGATGCTGAACAAATTTGAAATGCACGCGGATCTGGTGAGTCCGACCAGTCTTCGGTTTTACTTCCACATACGAATATCCCTTCCCTGTTTCGAGTGTCGTGTAGGCAGTTACCGCATCGCGAAGCGTGCCTCGTGCACCCTTCCCGCTCGTCCATCTGCGGAAATCAGTCGAGCTTCTGCCGATCGGCTTATCAATAACACCTTTTTTATTTTTCAATTCCCCGCTTACAAATGCGAGATAGGTTTTCTCTATCGTCCTGTCCTGAAATTGTTTTTTCAAATATTCAAATGCTTTTTGATTTTTGGCGAGAAGTAAAATTCCGGAAGTTTCTCGGTCAATACGATGCACGATTCCTGGTCTCAAAATTTTGTCTCCGTTTGCGAGAACAGTCGGCTCCCCTACCTCTTTCATTTTCGGATAGTTTTTCAAAACCCAGTCCGCGACAGTCGCCTCTTTCGTCTTCCCATCAGCATGAACAACAAGCCCGGAAGGCTTATTTAAAACCAAGACATCTTTGTCTTCAAAAATAATAGGAATTTTTTTCATCATACGAGCGGGATAAGAGCATCAATAATAGTAAGCAGTATGTCCTTTTTTTCATTTGGAAGCGAGGTCGCTTTGGCGGCGTCGCGAGAAAGTACGACAGCCTTTTGAATCGCAGATTTTGTATATTCTTTCGCGTCAGTTGCATTAATAAGACGGAGTACTTTTTGAACCGACGTACTCGTTAGCGACGAAGAAGCGTTATACATCTTCGCGAAACTCTTCCGTTCACTTTCTGAAAGGGATTGAAATGCGTGTATGACAGGAAGCGTCTTTTTCTTTTCTTTCAAATCGCGGCCTAAATCTCTCCCGGATACTTCTTGACCACCCCAAATATCAGCATAATCATCATAAAGCTGGTAGGCAAAACCAAGCGATTGCCCGAAGCGGAAAAATTGTTCACTCTCTTTCGGAGAACATCCTCCGGCAAGTGCGCCCGCTTTCGCTGAAGCGCCTACCAAAACAGCGGTCTTTTTCTCTATCATTGCGCGGTATGCTTTTTCAGTGACACCGCTGTCATCTATCGGTAATTTCGCCAAAGCAAAATCCAAATGCTGACCCTCTGCAACTTCTCTATAAAAAGAGACCAGCGATTCTGCAATCCTTACTCCGGTATCAGGATATTTTTGCGCACACTCGATAAGTTTTTGACAAGCGAGGAGCGACTGCGCGTCTCCAGTATTTATTGCCTCATCGACTCCCCAAATTTTCCAAACGGTCTCGCGCCCGCGCCGTAGCGTATCGCCATCGACGATATCATCATGGATAAGGGTGAAATTATGAAAAAGTTCGATAGACATTGCAGCATCCATAACGCGTTTCTTTGCGTTGAATGCATCGGCGATGAAAAGTGCTAGCGCCGGACGAAAACGCTTCCCTCCATATACTTTCGTAGGGCGAAAAGACACATCGGTAAATCCCATGAAATACCGCATCATGCCATACATCTTCGAACTTCCCCGACTCTTTAGGTATGCTTCGATAAGAGGATCGAGTTCTTTTTGATATCGCTCGAACAGAGCCAGCACCTGATTTGGTTTTTTCATACGCCGAAGTTACGCTTTCGCTCCCTAAAAGTGGAAAGAATGGATAGAAATTCTTCGTGAGAAAAATCCGGCCACAAAGTCTTCGTAAAAAATAATTCACTATAGACCGATTGCCACGGAAGAAAATTGGAAAGACGCATTTCCCCGCCGGTACGGATAATCAAATCCGGATCTGGAATTTCAGCGGTGTAGAGATATTTTTCAAACTCTTTCTCCGTGATCGCAGAAATTTTCTCGGGAACCTTTTTTGCCGCTTCTTGAATAGCTTGTAAAATTTCTTCCCTTCCTCCGTAGGAGATGCAGACATAGAGCGTAATGCCTTCGTAGTCGGCAGTTTCTTTTTCTGTTTTAGCAATCGCTTCCTGCAAATCTTTTGATAACCGCGAAAGATCGCCGATGCATCGCACTCGAATTTTCTCATTTCGAATCGAATCAGCACTGTCTCCAAAAACAAACCGCGCAAGATTCATGAGAAATGACACCTCTTCTTTTTCTCGCTTCCAATTTTCAGTTGAAAAAGCGTAGACGATCAAGTTTTGTACGCCCGACTCTTTTGACCATTTAATGAGATCTTTCAATCTCTGGTAGCCCTCTTCATGTCCTTTCCAAGGGAAAAGGTTTTTGGCTTTTGCCCATCGGCGATTGCCATCCATGATAACTCCGACAGATCGTATTGTTGGCTCTCCCATGTTTCCTGCCATAATCAGTAGAGGATATCAAACTTGGTGAAAGTGTGCACGGGTTCACTCCACACCGCCTCTATATTTTCAATTCGAGACACAATTCGGGACAAAAGAGGCCTTCGCTCTAATTTTTTAAGAAAGGTCTGAAGATCCGATTCTTCGCCTACTGCAACAATTCGTACCGAGCCGTCTTTCATATTCTGAACCGTACCCACAAGCCGAAGGCCTCTCGCGTTTCTTTGAGCGAAATCACGAAACATCACCCCTTGCACTCTCCCAGTAACCGTAACTACAATTTCTTTTTTCATATTCGATATATTAGAACTTTTCAGATTTGAGGAAAATTCGAGACGCCTGCGAGGCTTGCGACTAAAATGTAGTATTCTACATTGCAGGAGCAAACGAGCGGGCAACGAAGAAGTTTACCAAATATGAAAGTTCTAGCTGAAATAGATTTTCATAAGGAGGCGAGCAACCCTATTCCCATCATGACGAATAAGCGGACGAGGTATCTTATCCCCCGCTTTCGGCTGTATCACTTTTGAAGAAACCAGATTCTCTCCAACTGGTACATATCTCTTTCCTTCAAAATCTTTTTTATCAGATGAAACAAGCTGTTCACCCTGACGCGCGTAAGCATCTATGAATTCCTGCGGGGGTTTCTTGTTATTGAACACAACAAAATCAAACAGATCTTTCCCTCCATATTTTTCTACTTCATCCACAAAATCCGCCACAGTATAGAGCTCTGTCTGTCCTGGCTGAGTCATCATATTGCAGATATATATCTTCTTTGCTCTCGCCCTTTTCAAAGCTTCTGAAACTCCAGCGACAAGAAGAATAGGCACAAGCGATGAATGAAGATTCCCGGGGCCGAGAATTATCATATCGGCTTCGAGGATTGCTTTTTCTGCAGCTGGATTTATTTTAGCTTCCGGCTCGAGATAAAAAGTATTATTCTCTCCCTTCTTAAAGCCGGATGAAATCATATATTTCTGCCCCTTCACAACTTCTCCATTTTCTCTGCGGACACTTAAACGAATATCATCTGTCGTTACTGGCACAACATTTCCCGTGATCTGCAAGATCTCTCCCGCAGTCTGCACAGCTTTTGGAAAACTTCCCGTAATTTTCTCAAGCGCAGAAAGAAAAAGATTCCCAAATGCGTGGCCAGAAAATACTCCGGTCGAATAGCGATAATTAAAAAGTTCGCGCATCACTTCCGATGAAGAAGAGAGCGCGACAAGAGACTGGCGAATATCTCCGGGAGGAAGGACGCCGTATTCATCGCGTAGTACTCCAGTGGAGCCCCCGTCATCCGCCATCGTCACGATTGCAGTAATATCGCTTATGAAATGTTTGAGCGAAGAAAGCACCATGAAGGTCCCCGTGCCTCCGCCCATTACTACAGCCTTTATTCCATTATGATTCTTGCCTCGCATGATTTGAAACGAATATCGCTAGTCTAGCGTATTTTAGACAGAAAAGGTAGACAGAAACACTCCCTTATTTATTCCCTATTTTCTTTTGCTGCTTCAATCAAAGAGAGCGAAAATCGCTCGAGAAGATACCCCGCTTCCTTATCTATTTCATAGGAGGATTTAGCAATGCTTCGCTTGAAAATAAATTTAAATAGTCGCGGCACATTTTGTTCAATGGGAGCTTTCATGGTTGGGACAGTATCGATCACCAAAAAATCCTTTTCATCTTTGAGATCATGGAGTGAAATGCCCGCACCTTTGTACGATAATTCTGATTTTGAAGAATTATACGAATAGAGGCCCGCAAGCAAGGGCAAATTCATAAAAGGAATATCTTTTGGAGAAAAAGCGATGTGGGCACAGGGCAATCTTTTTTTTAAACTCACATTCACTTTTTCAAAATCATACGATGATTCAATTCCAAGATGCGCCATAAGATGAAAAAACTCCAGGGGAGGGACTCCGATTTCAAGGAGCATCAAGGAATACAAAGTAGTCGAGCCTGGACTTCTAGGGTTGCACTCATTTGGAAATATTTTGTTGCGTCTTTTATCATACAAAAAATCTATGCCGAATATCCCCAAATAGCCTTTCTCTCTTAAATGCTCACCGATCCTCTCGACGACTTTTTGAGCAGTTGATTCAATTTCAGCATCCCAAGGATGATACCCCATATCATTGCCGAAAAAACATCCGCCCGGTTTCATTCCGTGCAAAGATTGCGGTATATCGATAAGTTGCAATTGCAGAGGTCCAGTCAAGATCCCTTTCGGCATAACGCATCCAAGCACAGAGGTAGAATCTCCTTCTATAAAGGCAGTTACGACTACTGTGGTAAATCCTGTCTCTTGAGAGAGAAGTGCGGTGCAGTATTCAAATTGTTTTTTCTCGTGGATAAAAAAAGTTCCATCATTTCCGCCCACCTCCTTATCTCCTCTTTGAACAACGAAAGGGCCTTCGAATTTTTGCCAAAGGGCATCGAAAGAAGAAGCGAGAAAGTCCTGAAGTGCATATGTTTCAGATGGAAGAGAAGGAAGTCCGTATTGCCTGACTAATTCCCTAAAAGACCCTTTGTATACAACACTTTCAAAAGTTTTCGGCGCGTTCCCAAGCCAGGGCACCTTTAGACCCTCAAGCGTTTGGATGGTCTTTTCATTTATTGTATTAAAAACGAGTGCGGGTCTTCTGCGCCATGACCGCAAGAAACTTTGAAAAACATGATTGCCGACAAGATAGCCGGTGCCGTGCACTTTTTTAGCAATAGCAGGATGGTGGTCTTCAAGCACATGCATGCGCAGATATTCCTGCAATATATCCACATCGCTTGAATGCTGGACGGTATAGATAGAATACGTATTCAAAAAAAATGCGGGAATGATGCGAGTATAGGGAGTAACACCTACCGAGAGAACATCCGTCTTCTCCATCTCCCGTATTACAGAATCGATATCAGGAATAAGCTCTTTCCATTTGCTCCAAGGGTAAGGGTTTTTATTCATTGAGAATATAGTAACAAAAAATGCTCCTCCCCGCATATAAAATTGGAGACAAATGAAAAGGCGGAACGCAACCTTTTCAGTTGTGCGTTCCGCCTACTACTTTTTCCCTCCTTGTTGTTTTGGTTTGGTCAGACCATGCGAACTTCGCTGGCCTGGGTTGTCCCGGGTTTCTGACCGGGAATCTGCTTGAATACGACGCGCGCTTCCGGGCGAAGTGCGAACTCCTCGATCTTCGAGAAGTGGACGAAGATGTCCTTCTCACTGTCGCGGCAGCGGATAAACCCGATGCCCAAGACCATATTGAACCACGTCACGATGCCCATTTCTTCGGTGCCCATGAGCGTCATGTCTTCTCCATCTTCGGGATTCCACTGCGCCGCCGTGAATTCGCCTTCCTTCACGTACCCGATTCGCTGCGCGTAAGGGATGAGGCTTCCGGCGTTCGTGTGGCAGTTCTTTGCAAAACCGCTCCCCGGATAAGCATTGCCGGAATAAACCGGAATCCCGCCCACGTTGCCATCGGCGCCATGCACCAACTGACCGCCGTACTTCTCCTGACAACAGATGTAGAAACTGCCGTCGCGGGTGACCAGCGATATTTGGAGCACCAGGAACGCGCCGTTCGGAGCGAGGAGCAACAAATCGATGTTGTCCGCGTCCGTCTTGCGTGTATACGGAACTGTCTCGCCCCTCTTCCACGTAACCTCGACGTCGAGCTGTGGGATTGCGCCCGTGGTAACGTCGGTCATGGCACTCCCCACGTAGTGGAGAAGTTTGATCCCTTCCGCCAAGTGTGCCGCAAACGTGAGCGACAACTTGGCAGGATGCTGATCCTCTCCCGCATCCATGTTGATGCTCGCCGAGTGGTTCGGGCCGTCAGATTCCGGAGCAAAAATTTCCCGCCCCGTGACGCCGATCTCGATTTCGCCGAGCGCCGGATGTGAATAGACCATGTTGCCATTCCGGAATGCCCACTGTGCTGCTCCCTCGCGACCCATTGCCGCAACGACCGCCGCACAAGCTGACAAAACTCTCGTTGTAACCATGTTCCAACCCCTTCCTTTCAGAGACCAAACCTATCCGCTCCGTACCAATACGGAAGCGATAAAACAACATAGGTTCTGGGTTAATGATAGCATATTTAGAGTTAAAAGTCAAGTGCTTCACTTGAGAGAATATGGCTCTATTGCTTGCTAAAATCTTCGTTTATTAGGGTCAAAATATGATATGCGCTACAATCAATCTTATGGAAAAAACTGAGATTCCGGGGAATGGCTATTCCCTTGATGGACATATCTTCAGGCCTGATTCAAAAGTGGCCAAAAAAGCTGCCGTTTTGCTTCTCCATGGGTGGAATAGTACGCAAGAAAGAATGTTTGATACGGCAAAAATGCTTGCGGAGAAATTCGGCTTCGTCTGTCTCACTTTGGATTTACGAGGACACGGGAAAAGCGCGGATGATAAAAATTCCCTCTCCCGCAGAGATTTCCTTCAAGATGTAATTGCCGGATATGATTTCCTTGCGAAACGGTCTGAAGTAGATACAGAAAAAATTGGAGTAAGCGGAAGCTCTTTTGGAGGATACCTCGCGCTCCTCCTTAGTCAAAAAAGAAATCTGAATTTCATAATACTTCGAGCTCCGGCAGATTATCCTGACGAGACGTTTGAAACACCGAAAGGAATGATCTTCGAACAAGCAAAAATAAATGAATGGCGTGAACACAAAAGAGATTCTGAATCCACATTTGCTTTGCGAGCCATACATACATTCCCCGGAGAAATTCTCATTATCGAATCAGAAAAAGACGAAATGGTCCCCCACCAGACAATTCTTAATTTCAAAAATGCGATAACAGATTCGAAACATCTCGAACACGCGCTTATAAAAAATGCACCGCATAGTCTCTCGAAATATCCAGAACTTCAAAAAGAAGCGAATGAAATAATAGCGAGATGGATTCAAAAGAGACAAAGACTTTCTAGTTAATATTTCTTAGTTCTCACCCAAAGAAGGGACAGAGCCGATTTTTCGAATCCAACCCATAAGTTGCAAAAAAAGCTTCGTATCATGGATAGAAACATCAATAGTTCCGTACGGAAGGGTATCTCGTTTGCCCAAACTTGCTTTGCTCGGTTTAGAATAAGTTTTAAAAAATTGCGTTAGCGGTATGCGAGTTATGCGCGACCAGTACTCTTCAGATTTGGAAACATTCAAATGTGAATAAGTATGAATATGACATCTAAATCTATCTTCTTTCACTCGGCATATTGTACGGAAAAATCTCATCATTAAGCGAATCATATACGGATCGCTATTAGAAAATCTCGCTCCCCCGCTTCTTGTCTTTCCTCCTTCTGCCCAATAGAGGCAAATACCAGCAATACGAAGTGTTGCAGGAGTAAGTGTTTCTATTTCTTTCTCGGCTTGTTTTATAACAGAAATTCTTTTTTGTTTTTCGTTCGAAAGCCGAGACTTCCTTCTTTTTTCTATCGCGTCTCTTGTAAAGGGTTGCTCGGAAAGCTTCTTCTTCAGTTTTGGATCAAGTATCACATCCCTAAGCCATAAACTTAGACTGCTTTTTGCCACACCAATCTCTTTCGCAATTTGCCTAAATGACTTCCCGTTCCTTCGCAAAATGATAGCCTTGTCTCTTTCTATTTTTTTCATACCATTGAGTTATGTATTATATACACTATATTCTATATTATCTTTAAGTTTTTGAAAAGACGTGCTACTATTATTTGCAGTCTGATCATGGGCGATTAGCTCAGTTGGTAGAGCGCTTCATTTACACTGAAGATGCCGCAGGTTCGAGTCCTGCATCGCCCACAAAATAGAAAACCAGCATGTGCTGGTTTTTTATTTTATCTGTGGTCACGAATAATTTACTCGTCGTCACTCACAAATTTCCGCAACCCCGACTCGCGGCCTCGCCTACTGGCTCGGCAACGCTCCGTCCGGCCCATGTAAAAGAAAAAGCCAACTGTTTGGCTTTTTCTTTTCATGTGCCCCCGGTAAGAATCGAACTTACATAACTGGCTTAGAAGTCCAGTGTTCTATCCATTGAACTACGGGGGCGAGAAACTTCATTATCTTACTTGATTCCGTAAATTAGTCTATTTACAGCGACGGATCCCCAATCACCTTCGAGTGAGTAGTAATCTCCTTCAAATTCAGCGCCTTATTCTCATAGAAATCAATCGTCTTTTTCAAAAGCTCGCTATCGATAATCGAAGTGTCATCTTGCGAAGATTTTTGAATCTGGAAAATTTCTCCGCGGGAAATGTTAAGAAACAGAAAGCCTGAAGCGATAGCTCCCGCAATGAGAAGAAAGAGGAAACCGCCAAGAAGAATTTCCCAATCCCTTTTCGAGCGAGGCCAAGCTCGCCTCACAAGCTGTTTTTCTTTCTTTTTAAAGAGATTTTTTAGAAAATGTTCCATGGTGTGTGTATTATTCTGCTTCAAGGACAGTGAAATCAAACGTCCCTATCCAAGCGCGCTTTGCTTTAGCCTGAACCGATTCTGTCTCTAGAGAAGCCACCAGAGAAGCATTTTTTAGCTCTATTTTATAAGGAATGGAGAGAAGCGCCGAGAAAAAAGTATGGAGTGAGCTCCAAGGACAATTTGCAGAAACAACAAGATGTATTTTGGATACTTTTGGATCTTTAATCTCCTCCACAGTTTTCACCTTTGTCTCACAGCCAGTCGTTTTCCCAAGCGCATCGACGCTTTCCAAAAAAGCTACAACATTATCCTTCCCCACCAAAAATGAATTGAGAGTTTTGCTGTCCGCCTCGATAGCACTCACCTCTTTCTGAAGCGATTGCATATCACTTTTTTCTGTAAGAGCTCGTTCCAGATCGTTATTCACAATTGATGCGTGTTCATTCTTGTCGCGAATCATAATGAAAAGGAAAGCCACGCCCGCGATCGCGAGAAGATTCAAAACAAACACAAGCGCAAAAAGCGATTTGGTCTTGGTCCGAGGAATTTTTTCAGAATGTTCCGGTTGCATTGATGGTGAAATTAATATCTTTATCCGAAGCAAGATTCGAAATCGGGAAATCAACTTTGCTGAAAAATCTCTGGCTTTGAAGCATTTTTACATAACTCACGATTGCATCGCGGCTAGAAGCAGTGCCGATAATCTGGAGAGCGCCTGAACCAGTTAGCTTTGCATACTGGAAAGACTCGATCTGTATTCCGGAAGGCCGGTTCAACGCGGCATCAATAACTTCAGTAGGCAAAGGAGATGAATCTGAAACAATCTTTAGACTTCCCAAATTTTTCTTGAGAGACGCCAAGCTCGCATGGAGCGATTTGCTTTTCTGAAAATCCTCCGAAGAGAGAACTGGCTTGGCCCGCTCGACTGCTACATTTTCTTTGACTTGTGATAGGAAAAAAGAAGGCAGAAGAAAAGCACCATACAGAACAAAAAGCATGAACGAAAGAAGGAAGCCGAGCGTTGCTACCCGAAGCGCGTATTCGTTCTTCAAAAACTTTTTTATTTCTTTTGGAAGAAAATCAAGCATGATAGATTTGTGCAGAAACGGGCCATGGAAGCGCGAGACCGACAGTGGACGCGAATGAGAGAGATTCGAGTAAAGAGATAGGGGGAATATATACATCTTGCGAGGCAACGTTCGTCCAAATATTGGCGACATCGACTTTTTTGTTCATCTCAAGCGCCATATGTTCCCGAAGTCCTGACATCGCGGCATTTTTCCCAGAAAGAATGATTCTTTCGATCTTTTTGGCAGAACCTTTAGGATCGCTCACTTTATCTTCCCAGTACCCATTCACTTTTCGCATTTCATCCTTAATAACTGAAACAGAACTTAAAAGAGAGGAGAAAAATTCCTGATTATTCGTCGTATTTATGAAACTCTTTTTCTCTTTCATCTGACTCGCTTCTTCATTTGACACGGAAAAAGTCCGGGCGACTGCTGCAGTGAGCGTTGTCCCTCCAACAGCAACGACGGAAGAAAATTGCACAGCGCCTCCCTGAACGACGGCAATGGTGGTTTTTGAATGACCAATATGTACAAGAAGTGTCGCGCGCATATCACCCCTTTGTAAAACCGCGTTAGCGAGCGCTTGGGACCTTATTTCAAATGAAATAGGGAGGAGCCCCGCAGAATGAAAAAGTGAAAGATACGAAGAGACTACATCTTTCGGCACTACAGAGACGATGACAGGGATGCGCTCATGCGGAAGTGTTCCTGGCATCACAGCATATTCAAACAATGCGTCGGTTGGATTCAGAGGCACGTTTTCTTCCAAAAGAAATTCAATGCTCTCTTTCAAATCCGAGCCTTGTATAAATGGAACATCTGCGCGGAAGAGATATGTTTTCTCGTCAGGCAAAGACACTTTCACAAATTGAACCTTGAACGCTCGGCGAAGTGCTCGGATCGCCTCGGCAATTGGCCCTGGCCGCTCCACAGAACCAGAGAGAATCGTTCCGGGAGGCAAAACTTGCTCGAAATATTTTTCGACATGGAAGCCGAATGCTGTCTTTTCAAGTTTTACAGCCCGAATTGCTCCTTCGGAGATATCGACTCCAGCGAAAGGCATTTCGAGAAATTTTGGAACGGGAAAAAATTTTGCCGCGTCCGGATGAGGATGTTTTGAAGAAACAAAGGACATAAAAAATAGCTTATAGCTTGTAGCTGTTAGCTTGTAGCTTCATAGAGATAGTATACCAAAGAAAAAAGGGTCCTTATACACACCAATGCCGAATTATTTAGCTTTTGTTCCGGGAACAATCCCCTCCTTCGGCTCGAGAAGAGAGAAGACACCTTCTGGAGTACTTATTGCGAAAAGCATACCATTGCTTTCAAAGCCTTTTATTGTCCTAGGCTCAAGATTCGTCACAAACATACAAGTTTTTCCGACTAAAACAGCAGGATCAGGAAAATATGCTGAAATACCAGAAACAATTTGGCGAGGCGTGCCTTCGGCGAAATCCACCATAAGCTTCAAAAGTTTATCAGTATCAGGAATTTTTTCGGCAGAAAGTATTTTTCCCGCGCGAATTTCTACTTTTGCAAAATCATCATAAGAAATTTTTGCCGGCGCAGCGGGTTTTGATTCGATCTTTTTCTCTTCTTTTTTTTCTTCCATATTATTTTTTCTTGTCTAAAAAGTTCTGTAAAATGAGCGCTGCTGCAGATGCATCTACTGATTCTTTCGCTTGCGGTTTTCGTCCTGCTCTGCCGTCTTCCCTTTCATTCGCCATTGTCTGCATTCTATTTTTATTTTTCGAAGCCTCGTGGGAAGTCATGAATTCTGGTTCGAAATGGACTGGCAGAGAAACTTTTCCCAAAAGAGCAGTTTTGAAAATTAAAATATCTTTCATGATCGAGTTAGGCTGTCCTTTGTAATCAACTGACTCACCTATCACAATTTCGCCGATTTCTTCTTCGGTGCAGATTTTTTGAATTTCATCGAGGAGTTTCGCATCTCGAGGCAAAATCACCTTCGGAAAAGCAATTTTGCCTCCTTCATCCGAGGTCGCGATCCCTACCCTTTTTGAACCATAATCAATTCCGAGGTATTTCATAAATTAAATATGCTTAATATCGCCGTCCCAATATCCCTCTACTCCCTCGATAGAAATTGGTTCTTTAAGATATTCAACAGAGTTTCCTTTCATAGCTCGCTCTAGCAACTCATTCGATTCAATAGGATGGCCAGTCGGAGAACAAGAAAGCGTTATGTGCGGATATTTTAATTTTGATTTTTTGTTTTCTACAATGAGCACATCACATTTTTCATCTGACACTCTGCCCATAATTTTAAGTGTGCAATGTTTCCCAACTTCTACATCATCTAAGGAAACTGGATCATACGCAATTGAAGAATGAGTTCCGAAAAGTTTGGTATGTCTTGGCGGGAATTTTTGAAATAATTCCTCAGGGTTAACGAAAATAGCAGTTACAATTTTAGGCGGTTTCATTTTAATTAGCTTAAAGAACCTATGACAAGAAAATTATCTTCAAAATGCTTGATGGAAAAATTTTTGAAGGTTATTGCATCCCGCATTTTTTGTATTCCATCTCCTTGAATCGTTACGGCTTTCTCACCGCCAACGAGAATCGGCGCATAAAAAGCATACAACTTATCAGCGATTTTTGCATCAACAAAACTTCCCAAGACTTTTCCGCCTCCTTCTACAAAAACACTGATGATTTCCCTCTCTCGCAATGCCGAGATGAGTTTCGGAATTGGTACTTGTTTGCCTTTAAAAGTGAGAATCGTAATGCCACGTTTTGCCAAGAGTTTTTTCTTTCCCGCTTGAGCATGCTCAGTCGTTGCGATTATAACATTGGTATCCCTCAATACTTGGGCATTCAGGGGGATGTCCAGCTTGGAATCTAAAATAATCCGGATTGGGTCTTTTTTCCCGCTTTGGCGCGCGCCGAGATTTGGATCGTCGTGTATAACGGTATTAATCCCCACGAGAATAGCCTGGTATTCACTCCGAAGTGCCCGAGCAAAACGGCGAGCCTTTTCATTCGTAATCCATTTTGAATCTCCCGTAGAGGTCGCCATTTTCCCGTCGAGGCTAGCTGCGAACTTGAGGGCAATAAAGGGGCGTCTTTTCTCATGGAAAGTAAGAAATGCTTCATTGAGCACCCTCGCCTCTTTTTCTCTGACACCTACAGAAACTGCGATTCCGGCTTTTTTTAATTTCGCTATCCCGCGACCGCGCACTTTTTTGTTTGGATCGAGCGTTGAGCAGACAACGCGCTTGAAACCCGCTTTGATAACTGCGTCGACACATGGAGGTGTTCTTCCGTAATGACTGCACGGCTCGAGATTCACATACAGTGTGGCTCCTCGAACGCTCTCCTTGGCCGCCTTGAGCGCTTCAACTTCAGCATGATGAGAACCCACTCGCTTATGATATCCACGGGCAATAATTTTACCGTTCTTTACAATCACCGCCCCAACCATCGGATTGGGATTGGTCCAGCTCTGCGCTCGTCTGGCGAGCTTCAACGTCTCATCGATAAAATATTCGTCGGAAAGACGGGGAGATTTCATAGAAATTATCTAATTTTTAATCGGTGTCCTAGTTTATTTTTTTTAACCAAAAGATAACCCTTATTAGAGCGGGTAGGAGGAACCTCGAGAGGCAGTTGCTCAACAACTTTAATACCACGGCCTTCCAAAGCTTTCACCTTTGCCGGATTATTAGTGAGAAGCTTCACTCTTTTTTTGCCCAAAACGGCGAGGATGGAAATTGCCACACCATAATCCCGAAGGTCGGCAGGAAAATTGAGTGCTTCGTTTGCTTCAACCGTATCAAGACCGCCTGCCTGAAGTTTGTATGCGCGAATTTTATTGGTCAAACCAATGCCCCGTCCTTCTTCTTGAAGATAAATGATTGCACCGCCTTTTTCGGAAATTATTTTCATAGCCTTGAGAAGCTGGCCGCGACAGTCGCATTTCCCCGAGAGAAATATTTCACTGGTGATACATGACGAATGGATACGGAGCAAAAGCGGATCATTTTTTTTGATATTCCCAGCGGAGAGGACAATATGTTCGCGACCCTGCGCGTCTTCAAACACATCAAATGTAAAATCGCCGTAGACGGTCGGTAAAAGAGTCGAGGCTACTTTTTTTACTTTCGGCAAATCTTTTTTACGCATGTTTTCTGTTTATATCCTGAAGCGTAGAGGCGATTGCGAGAGCTCCATGCGCTGCTTCAATGCCTTTATTGAATCCATTATTCCCCGTGCGAGCCTTGGCCTGCTGCATATTATAAACAGAGAGAATCTGGCAGATGATGGGAATATTCCATTTGAGAGAGACGTCCATGCAGCCGCGCGCGGATTCATTGGCCACTAGTTCGAAATGATAAGTATCTCCTTTAAAGACTACACCGAGAGCAATAAGCACATCATACCGCTTCTTTTTCGCTAAAGTTTGAGCAGTGATCGGAATTTCAAGCGCACCCGGCACGGTCGTAGTGGTAATATTTTTCTCTTGTACTCCAGCTTTCAATAAAGTTTTTCGGCAAGCATCTTCCAGACTCTCCGTCATTTCCGAATTAAAAACACTTCGGACAATGCCGATCTTTATTTTGCCCGCAAAAACGCGCGGGATGTTTTTAGTACTTTGAGATTTTTTCAGCATATTTTGCAAGAATATCGACTTCTATGTTCACCTTGTCCCCTAATTTTATTCCCTTAAGCATCGTATGTTCCCATGTATAAGGAATAATACCGAAGGTAAAACTTTTCTGCTTTGCCTCGATAACCGTAAGTGAGATCCCATTCACTGCGACAGAACCTTGATCCACAATATAGCGCATTAATTTCCTCTCGACGACTATTTCCAAAACCCTGCTACTCCCTTTCTTTTCCATTTTCGAAAGAGTCCCGATTCCATCGATGTGCCCTTGCACGATATGCCCAGCAAGAAACGAACGAGGCGTTGCAGGCAATTCCAGATTTACGACAGTCTTGGGAAGCAAAGTCCCGAGCATCGTTCTTTTTACTGTTTCAGGCATAAGATTCACTAAAAATTCTCCCTTGGTTTTTTTCACCACAGTCAGGCACGTGCCGTTTACCGCCACACTATCGCTTGAATGGAGCATATCGAGGAAAGATGCCGAGGCAGAGAAGAAAAATTTCTCCTTCTCGTTTCGTTCGAATTTTCCAAGATGTGTAATGATTCCAGTAAACATATTATTTTTCTAAAGCTTTTTTGAAAAGCGGGGTGATTTCTTTTCTCATAAGAAAACCTTTCTTTTCTGCAATATTATTTTTAAATTCCACATGCAAAATATCCTCTAGAATCCGCATTGTATCTTTTTCGTCGCAAATGAGGAAGGCCTCCCCTTTTTCAAGATCGACAGCATTCAAAAATATCATATCGAGCTTCTCGTTCTTTTTAATGCGATGGAGAAGCTCAAGAATTTCTGAAAGCCGGCTTTGAATCAAAGCTTCTGCGCCGATCATCTCGAGTTGCGCCATTCCGACTCTCTTGCCGTATAGATTTTTTAATGAAAAATCCCCGTCCATTTTCTCCCAGAGTTTCTCTCCTGTCATATCAGATTTCGCCTCGAAAAGTTCCCTCCAGAAATTTTCCGGCAATTTGGCGATGGCATTCAGCCACTTTGCCGCTTCCTTGTCGCGATCTGTTGTAACAGTGGCTTTGAAATTGAATGTGTTTGAAATGATTCCGGTAGACAAAAGTATCGCGGATTCTTTTGAAATCTCAACTTTGTTTGCGATAAATTTCTCCGCTACAAGCGTTGCCGCCGCTCCAACAAGCTCAATTTGCGCTATGGCATTTGGGAATTTTTCAAGCTCGTGCGTTTGACGGTGATCAATGATTTCAATGACTTGTTCCGGTTTAATCCTGTTTTCAGTTACGGCAATAGAACTCCCGTCGAGCATAATCACCTGATCGAATGCATCCGTATTTTTAAATGTCTCGGGGTATGAAATCTTAAAACGATCGAAAACATATCTCGCTTCTTCGTGGGGAATGCCGATAATTCCCGCGACGACATTTTTCCCCTGGCTTTTCAAAAATTCTGTGTAAGCAAAGAGGCAAGAGAGCCCGTCGAGATCAGGGTTGACGTATGAAGTGACAAGGATTGGTTTCATAAAGAAGTATTGTATATCTTTTCCGTAGGAAGTATAATAGAGGTATGGCAAAGTCGTCTAAATATAATAGAGTTTTGTTCTCCGAAGGTAGGCAAAGAAAATTTTTACAGAAGGCACTAAGCTCTCTGTCTTTATCTCAAAGCAAGCTGGCTTCTCTCCTTAAAATCCATCCCCGCTCTTTTTCAGATTGGCTCCGAGAAAAGAATACGATGACCCTTTCTTCTCTTGAAACTTTATGTACCCTTTGTAAATTAGCAAGACCTAAAAATATAGAAATAAAGGAGAGATACTGGTACGCGAAGATTGGGGCGCCAATCGGAGGAAAAGTTGTGCATGAAAAATACGGACCTCTAATCGGGAACCAGGAATACAGAAAATCTCAATGGAAAAAGTGGTGGGATACGAAGGGTAAATTCCGGATGAATTCTGTTCTTTTGGAAAAGAGGGTCCATTTACCCAAACAAAGTCCGCTTCTCGCAGAATTCATGGGAATAATGCTTGGGGACGGAGGTATAACAAAATATCAGTTTCGTATTTCATTAAATGGAAAAACTGACAAAAAGTATTCTCTTTACGTCCGAAATCTAATCAAAAAATTATTCAGAATCAGGGCAAAAAAACAGCTAAGAAAACAATCTGATGGGATAGACATTGTTGTCTCAAGAAAAGGGATAAATAAGTATCTCATCCTTCTTGGCCTCAAGTCGGGAGACAAATTAAAACAAAATCTTGATATTCCTGAGTGGATTATGAAAAATAAAAAATACCAAAAAATGTGCCTGCGCGGACTTATCGATACCGATGGGTGTTTATTTTACGAAACACATCTCATAAAAGGTAAAAAATATTCCTATCCTCGGCTGAACTTTGTGACAGCCTCCCCATCGCTAGCAACTTCAGTTTTTAATATTCTTATCGATCTAAATTTCAAAGCACGATTAAGAAAAAACGGCCGCAATTCAGCAGTACAACTTGAAAATAAGGCGGAAATATGGCAGTATTTCAAAACTATCGGCACGAGTAACCCCAAACACTTGAACCGATGGCATATATTAGGGAGGCGTGTCTGAGCGGTCTAAAGAGACAGTCTTGAAAACTGTTACCTGGGCAACTGGGTCGTGAGTTCGAATCTCACCGCCTCCGCAAATGAAATCCTATTTTTCAAGAATTCTCTTCTATCTCAAGCCTCATATCAAAAAATATAAGGTCTCTTTCTTTTTGATTTTTTTCAGCTACGCATTCGGAATTATTTTCGACAGCATCGTAAAACCCTACCTCTACAAGGAAATCATAGACAACGTTTCTTCCGGCGTCGCACCCGACGCGATTCTCGCTGCACTTATGCCAATCGTGGGATTTTTGGTACTTAGCATCATTCTGCACAACGTCGGCTTTCGTGTTGGTGATTATGCGAGCTCGTACTTTCAAAGCAAAGTCATGAAAGATCTCTATGATTCCACCTTTGATCGGCTTCTGAAACATTCGTATTATTTCTTCTCAAATAATTTCTCCGGAAGCATCGTCGCAAAAACAAAACGCTTTACCAGGTCATTCGAGACTCTGGCAGACATCATCTCGTACCAAATATTCTTTTCTCTGGTTACTGTTTCGGGAATCATTACGATACTTTTCATAAAAGCACCTCTTCTCGCTTGGATATTTTTGGCCTGGGCGCTTCTCTATATCGCGATCACTATCCTCTTCATAAAAAGAAAGATGTCATACGACATAGAGGAAGCGGCCGCCGATTCTCGTGTTACCGCCCGGCTTTCAGACGCAATCCTTAACGTTCTTACAATAAAAATATTTGCGAGAGACAAAGAAGAAAGCAATGCGTTCCAAGGAGTAACTTTAGACGAAGAGAAAAGACGCAGGCATGCGTGGTATATGGGGAATTTCCAAAATGCCATGCAAGCTTTTCTCATGGCAATTCTTCAAATCACTGTGATATACGTAAGCATCGGTTTATGGTATCGGGGATTACTGTCTATCGGAACTTTTGCTCTCATGGTTTTTTACATGTTCAATCTTTTTGACATTCTCTGGAGCTTGGGAAAATCTCTCACAAAAGCAATAAAAGCGAGTACGGATATGAAAGAGATAGTGGATATTTTTGATTTGGAGATAGATGTCTCAGATTCTCCAAAACCAGAGCAGGCGAAAATCGGAAAGGGTGAAATTCTCTTCGATGATGTGTCTTTCGTATATAAAGGAGGAATAAAAGTGCTTGAACATTTTACCCTCGCTATTCGCTCTGGAGAACGAATAGGCGTTGTCGGGCATTCTGGAGCCGGGAAATCAACCATCACGAAACTACTCCTCCGATTCATCGATGTCACAGAAGGCGCAGTGAAGATTGACGGACAAGATATAAAGGAAATCACACAGAACGATCTGCGATCAGTAATCTCTTACGTACCGCAAGATTCGATTCTTTTTCACCGAACCATCCGAGAAAACATATCCTACGGAAAACCGGAAGCAAGTGAGGAGGAAATACAAGACGTGGCGAAAAAGGCGCACGCTCATGAATTCATAATAAAACTTCCAAAAAGATACGAGACCCTAGTCGGAGAAAGAGGAGTAAAGCTCTCCGGGGGGGAGAGACAGCGGGTCGCGATCGCCAGAGCAATGCTTAAAAATGCGCCGATCCTTATTCTCGATGAGGCTACGAGTTCCCTTGATAGCGTGAGCGAATCATATATTCAAGAGGCGTTCACAGAACTTATGAAAAACAAGACCACTATCGTCATCGCGCACAGATTAAGCACTGTGCAGACAATGGACAGAATTGTGGTTCTCGAAAATGGCGAGATCGCGGGAATGGGAACGCATGCCGAGCTTGTAGCCGAAAACAAAGTTTACGCAGAATTGTGGAATCATCAGACAGGTGGATTTTTGCAGGAATGAAAAACGTGAAGGTGTTATAATTTTTGGATGGCATGGTTCATCTGCTTTCTCACCTTCCCCGGCGTTATACTCCACGAATTCGCCCACAAGAAATTTTGCGATTGGTTCGGTGTGGCGGTTTTTAAAGTTTCATACTTCCGCCTCGGAAATCCTGTCGGGCAAGTCATTCACGCCGAGCCGACGAAATACCGCCAAGTGTTCTGGATTTCTTCAGGACCCCTCATCTTAAATACGATCATTGCTCTCGTCGCCGGCTATCTTGCTTTTCACGGGGATACAGAAATGAATTTGCGCATATTTTTAATTTGGATCTCTTTTTCGGCAGGCCTCAACGCATTTCCAAGCGATCAGGATATGGACAATATTATAGATGCTTCGAGAACGCCCTTGCGGTTTATGGATCTCGTCACTCTGGGATTTGTCTTCCGCTACGCATCGCTTCTCTTTGTATACCCCATGAAATGGGTAAATAATGCGAGGTATCTCTGGTTTTTGTATGCAATTCTCCTTGTAACGATAAGCTTTTATCTTTAAACTATAGCTATGGCAGACTTCAATCTAGATGAATCGAGAAAATATCAGAATCAGGTCATAGACCAGTTGCGGGTCATTCGCGACGAGATGGATCGGGATGTTATCAATTATTACTACACTGACGGCGCGCAGGATGAAGGAGAAGCACAAAGCAATCTCCGAGGAATCCACCGATATCTCAAAGATGTATATCAGAAAATTGACCGGATGCTTACGGACCTAGAAAGACATACGTATTGATTTCAAAAAGCTCCGAGCACTTTGTGCTCGGAGCTTTTTTTAAAACAAATTAAATAGCCCTGAATGCGAGGCGCGGAATATATTTTCGAAAGAGACGTACGGATGCTACGTTGAGAGAGAAAATATGTTTCGCAACGAAGCAGACGGGTTATTTTATTTGTTTTACATCCTCTTTAAATACATATCCCACACTGCCGAGGCGACATTAGAAGGCTTCCCTTCGAGCGGATCATGATGAAGATTAATGAACGGCACCGCATTGCATTCGATAATTCCCCACTTCTGCATATCCGGGTCTTTCGTAATATCTTCGGCAATAAAATCAAAGCCCAAGATTGGGTCATCAATAAATTGCGCAGCTTTATTTAAAGCCGGAATAAATTTCGGATGAGCAATATCCATAACCTCAATGCTTTTCCCTCCGTACGAAACCCCGATCTTTTCAGTCAGATCAATCTCTTTCCCTTTCGGTAAAACGCTGTCCCGAGAAAAACCCCGCCTCTTTAAATAGCCGTCTAGAAGAGCGTGTACAGGAACATCTTTTACTTCGCCAGTTTTGCGAGCATCTTTTTCACGAATAAGCTCAAGAATAGTATGAATTCCATCTCCAATGATTCGCGGAGGCTCTCCGGCAAGAAGTCCTCTGACTTCTCCATCAATAGCAGTCGCGCGAAAAACCGGTCCCACAAGATGCTCTTCAACTATGACAAATGGACAAAGTGTTTTTGTAACTTTAAATGCTCTCCTAAATTCTTCTTCTGTCGAAACAAAAGTGGTCGTATGTCTTCCGCGGGAACCAAACCTCGGCTTCACCACGACCGGCTTTTCTAATTTCCGAAACATCCGCAGTGCGCTCCAGTACCAAAAAAACCCAGCGCCTTTGGAAACGGAAACTCCTGCTCTCGCAAGTTTTTTCTTAAGCACCGCTTTATCATCTATCCACGCAGCAGCAGGAACTTCGATCGAATCTGGACGAGGAAGGCTTGTAAAAGGGCGCCACTTATCGCCAAGATAAACGCGATAGATATCCGTCGCCCGTCCAAAAACCATAAGCTGTTCCATCGCTATGCCCCGTTTCTCGGCTTCTTCCCAAAGCACTTTCCCGCGGGCGATTTTTGTTTTCGAAATGTCATTGCTCCACTTTGCAATGTGAAGCGGGAACCAAATCCAGGATAAAAGAACAAGGCCTTTTTCAATTGCGTGCATGAGCCTTCTCCCTGGGTATGAATAGAGGACATATTCATTAAAAGAGGCGGTCGCCCCATTGAAAAGCCCCGTAAGCTTGTCCATAGGGTGATTTGTCTGATTATTTCCGCAGTAAAGGCATCTATTCTTTTGTGATAAAGGCATGGTTGTTATGGTCTGAAATACAAAATTAATTCTAAATGATATACTAACTTTGGTCGACTTATCAGTGCAAACCGAAACTCTTATGATCGGACACTAAGTCGCACGCAAAGAGCCGGCAACGCCGGTTTTTTGCATTTTATGTCCTTGCTTACGTAAAGATTTTCTCAATATCCGATTCTCTATTACACGATCTTCCCATTCTACTCTCTCATCACAAATTGCAAACACAACTTTCGCGAACATATTTGTTATACTATAACGATGGCGCAAAGACCTCTCATTTGGCAAACCTACGAATACTCCTACCGGCATAAAACGGCTGATTGGTACTGGACGGTTTGGATTGTCGTCATCTCACTCGGAGCCATATCGGTGATTTACGGCAACATTATGCTTGCAGGGGTGCTTATCGTGGGAACATTCGCTCTCTCTGTTTTTGCAAGCAGGGCGCCTCAATTGCTTCGTTATGAAATAAACGAAAAAGGAATCGTTATCGGAAACACGATGTATCCATATTCAACACTCGACTCTTTCGGAATAGACATCTACGCTCCGGAAATGCCCAAGCTTGTTATTAAATCGAAGAAAAAAATGATGGCGTTCATTATCATTCCCCTCGATACGATAAATGAAGAAGTGGTGAGAAAATATCTAGCATATTACCTCGTCGAAGCTGAACACGAAGAACCCCTCACTCAAAAAATAATGGAATACTTGGGATTCTAAGGAGTCTATGATAAGTTAGAACTGTTTTATTTTAAACTCCCCGTCGTTCAACGGATAGGACACTTCCCTGCGAAGGAAGAAATTTTGGTTCAATTCCAAACGGGGGGACAAATATATACTTTACTTGACTAAAGTACTCCACTTTGCTAAACTGGGGGTATGGATTGGAATAGTAAAGAAAAAACAAAGTTTATCAGGGCAATTTTAGCTTTAAAAACAACTGCGGAAGCCGAGTGTTTTCTTCGTGATCTCATGACCGAAGGAGAAATTGAGGAATTTTCAAAACGCCTTAAAGCGGCCGAAATGCTCTCTCAAAACATTTCGTATGAAAAAATCGAGAAAGAAACGGGTCTAAGCTCGACTACAATTGCTCGTGTATCTAAATGGCTGAATGGCAGAGAAGGTGGCTATAAACTGGTGTTAAAGAGAATAAAGTAAATGAAAACACAATCACGAAAAATACAGATAGGAGTTATGGGTTCCGCTGCCGATCTTAAGTATTCAAAAAATCTTGAAAAACTGGCGGAAGAAGTCGGCTACTGGGTCGCAAAGAAAAAAGCCGCACTCATTTTCGGTGCTGAAAAAGACTACGATTCCCTCTCTACCGCAGCCTGTCGTGGAGCAAAAAAGGCAAAAGGAATGACTATCGGTATTACCTATGACAAAGGTTTGGATATTTTTGAAAAACAATATGCAGATATTGTGATTGCAAGCGGTCTTGAACGAGGTGGTGGAAGAGAATTAGCTCTTGTCTTAAGTTGCGATGCGATTATTACTCTGAACGGTGGTTCTGGAACTCTGACTGAAATTGCAATTGCATACCAGGCAAATATACCAATCATCACACTTTCCGGAACTGGCGGATGGAGTGAAAAGCTGGCTGGAGAGTATCTCGATGACAGAAAAAGAATAAAAATTGAAACCGCAAAAACACCAAAAGAAGCGGTCTCACGAGCTTTTAGGCTTATAAAACAAAAATATGCGAAAAAATAAGCAAAAATTTTCGACCACACACCATCACAATCAACTCTTCCGAGAAGAGCTTGGTTGTGGCTTTTAGAATTATCATTTTTCTCCACATTCAATCCCTTCTCAGAAGGGATTTCTCTTTTCTGATGGAAGGATGTTCTTTTTTAAACCCCCAGTGGAGGAAGAAAGCATGGACAAGCCCTACGTCGTTTCGGCAGACATTCAATTGCTCTTGCGTAAGTGGGCATTGCAAAGAGGTTTTGCGCTACCAAGCGATGAATTTTTCTCTGAATTAAGAGGAAAATTTGTCGAATTCATGAAACAAATTTTTCCGAATTTTGAATTTGTTTCGGAAAAAGAATTGTTGGAAGGAATTTCTGAACTACTCGTGGAAAATACCTTGCCTGTTGTCTCATTGGATCGTGTGTACTCTCACAGCGAACTTGCTTTTGAGATCGCACGTCTTTCTGATGAACATGGAAACGATTACGGTCTCGGACATCGTGCCGGAACTCCTTCGATTCTTCATCAACTCAGGCACGTGAAGAAAAGTGGCAACACAGAGGTTGCACTGATCGACGATGTCATCTTTTCGGGTAGCCTCATCGAACGAGTGATAGACTTGTTCGAAAAAGTTGGGATTCATGTCCCCGTGGTATACGCGGGCATCAGTATTGTAGAAGGAATAAAACGCACCGAGAAAAGATGCGAAGTTCGCTCCGTCCGTATTTACGAGCAAGTGATCGATGAAATTTGCGAACGCGACTTCTATCCTGGAGTGCCACTTTCAGGCAGGTTGCTTACTGGAGGTGAAGATGTTGGAATTCCATATCTTTTGCCCTTCGGTCATCCTGGAAAATGGGCTTCGGTTCCAGACGAGTGGCAGAAACCTTTCTCTCGTTTTTGTATTCAACAAACCATCTTCCTGTTTGAGGCGATAGAGGAATGTTCAGGAAAGGACGTCTGTTGTGCTGATCTTGAACGGAAAGTCATTGGCCTTCCAACTAATAGCGCACGTTTTGTTATTGCGCTCAGGAAGTGTTTTTAAGTATTTTGCTGACCGATTGTACAATCGGTCAGTTTTTAATGTACAATACCCCCAATGCATCACATCGTAGGATCCGAAGAATTTGATACAAAATTCATCGAAAGAATTTTCTCCATTGCAGATAGATTAAAAAAGAAAACCGATACCCCGCTACGGGGCAAAATATTAGCTTCACTGTTTTATGAACCGAGTACCAGAACTCGGTTTTCTTTTGAATCGGCGATGCTACGGCTCGGAGGAAGCGTAATTAGCACGGAAAATGCCAGAGAATTTTCTTCCGCTTCAAAGGGAGAAATTCTGGAAGATTCGATCAAAGTTATAAATAATTATGCTGATGTTATCGTAATGAGACATTATGAAGCAGGTGCAGCAAAAAGAGCTGCTTCCGTGTCGAAAATACCACTCATAAACGCAGGCGACGGGCCCGGACAACATCCCACCCAAGCTTTACTAGATCTTTACACGATTAAAAAAGAACTTGGAAAAATTGATGGGATTCGAATTGCTTTGGTTGGTGACTTAAAAAACAGCAGAACCATAAGATCACTCTCATATCTTTTAGGGAAATACAAAAACATAAAAATATATTTTGTCTCGCCGAAATCCCTTCAGATAAATAATGAAATCAAGACATATTTAAAAAAGCATAAAGTTGTTTTTGAAGAAATGGAAAATACAAAATCCATAATCAGCTCTATTGATGTTTTATACCAGACACGAATTCAAAAAGAACGATTCAAAAATCAAAAAGAATATTTGAGACTTCGAGATTTTTATCGGGTTGATATGCATCTAGTTACTCAAATGAAAAAAGAAGCGATCATTATGGATCCCCTGCCGCGAGTACATACGATCGCTACAGAAGTAGATGCTTCTCCAAAAGCAATGTACTTCAAACAAGTCCATTATGGACTCCTGATTAGAATGGCTTTGTTGAAATATCTTTTGACTTGATCTAAAAACAAAAACACCCTCTCGGGTGTTTTTTAAGCTGAAATTTTTGTGAGAAGCGCTGAGAGTCGTGACTTGTATCTCGCAGCAGTATTTTTCTTGATATATTTGGTTTTTGCCGCTTTGTCGATCGCCTGAAAAGTCTGTGGAAGCATTGTCTCAAATCCTTTTTTATCTTTCTTTTGAGCCATAATTCGGATCTCTTTGATAAGATCTTCCATCACCCGCTTTCGGCGAATATTGAAAACTCGCTTCCTGTCGGAAACTCGGATAGCCTTTTTTGCAGATGTCGTAATTGCCATATGGGTAGCGTCGAGCGTTTAGCGTCGAGCGTCCAGAAAAGATAGCAAAAGCAGCGAATAAAAGCAAATTTCTTTGCGTTTTTACCCTAAACGCTATACGCTATAAGCTATACGCTACCCACTATGATCTCTGAACTCACAGGCAAAATCGTCTCTAAAGACCTGAAAAAGGTGGTTTTGGACGTACATGGCGTGGGTTACAAGATATTCATTTCCGGTGATACCTTTGAAAAAGTGAAGAAAATGGGGTCTGAACCAGTGAGATTTTTCACTCATTTAGCTGTCAGAGAAGACGCGCTCGACCTGTACGGCTTTCTCGATGAAGAAGGCTTGAATTTTTTCGGACTTTTAATCTCTATCTCTGGCATCGGTCCAAAAACTGCAATGGGAATTCTTTCCGGCGCCACAGTATCTACGCTTCGCCAAGCAATTGCCTCCGGAGATTCGTCGCTTCTCACTAAAATGGGAGGAATCGGACGGAAAAATGCCGACAAAATTATTTTGGAACTTCGCGACAAGATCGGCCTTGTCGAAGAAAGCGAAAAAACTGATTTCCGCGGCGCCTCTGACGTGCTTGAAGCTTTGAAGTCTCTCGGGTATCCTGAACGGGAAGCTCGCGAGGCGCTCAAGAAAATTGATAAGAAAATCGAAAACACCTCGGAAAAAGTGAAACACGCTTTAAAAATTTTAGCAATGCACTCATAAATGATTTCTTTTTTACGAAAAATTATTCCGCAGAGCATATTTAAAAAGCTCCAGCCGATATATCACTACAAAATCGCTCTTCTTGGGGCGATTCTCTATCGCTTCCCTTCTCGAAAGATCAAAGTAGTTGGAATTACTGGAACAAAGGGAAAGACGACAACTACAGAGCTCACTGCAAGAGTACTTGAGGAAGCGGGGTTTAAAGTTGCCTCAATGGGCACGCTTCAGTTCAAAATCGGAGGAGATACAAAGCGAAATCTTTACAAAATGACAATGCCCGGGCGATTTTTCACCCAGAAATTTTTGCACGATGCTGTAAATGCAGGCTGCGATTGGGCTGTGATTGAAATGACTTCTGAAGGAGCAAAACAATTTCGTCACAAATATATTGACCTCGACGCGCTCATTGTTACCAACATCTCTCCAGAACATATTGAATCCCACGGTTCGTATGAAAAATATGTTGAAGCAAAACTCTCTATCGCTCACGCGCTTGAACATTCCGAGAAAAAAAATCGAGCGATTATCGTAAATAAGGATAGTGCCGAATCAGAAAAATTTCTCTCGCTGAATATTCCTCGAAAATACCCATACTCGCTGAAAGACGCAGGTTCGCACACGCTTGGTGGAGCAGGAATTGAATTTGGTTTCAATGGAGTAAGAATTTCCTCCCCTCTTCCCGGACTTTTCAATATCTACAATATGCTCGGCGTCGCTACATTTGCAAAAAGCCAAGCCATTGAGACTCCCGTGATAAAAAAAGCTCTTGAGAAAGTGACGCTGGTGCGAGGCCGAATGGAAAGAGTAACTTTGCCAGGAGATGTGAAGACGAAAAAAATACAGGACTTCACGGTGATCGTAGATTACGCCCACACTGCGGATTCTTTGGAAAAAGTGTATCAAACATTCGGCGCATCCGAAAAAATCTGCGTCCTCGGCAATACCGGAGGAGGAAGAGATAAATGGAAACGGCCAGAGATGGGGAAAATAGCTGATACCTATTGCTCTCAAATCATTCTCACCAATGAAGATCCGTACGACGAAGATCCCGAAGGGATCGTTAAGGAGATGGCAAAGGGAATGATAAAACATCATCCGAGGATCATTATGGACCGGCGAGAAGCTATACATTCAGCACTCAAAGATGCTCGTAAAGGTGAGGTGGTCATCATCACCGGCAAAGGAACTGATCCTTATATTATGGAAGCGAATGGGCAGAAAACTCCTTGGGATGATGCGACTGTAGTGCGAGAAGAACTTGTGAAAGTACTGAACTAATCCTACTGAATCGGATTAAAGAAATTTTCAACTCCGTTATAGGTCAAAAGCGCAAGATTTGAAATCGCCTGAGTGCGTTTTTGCAATGTCAAAAATTGCGGTTCATAAATATAGCCGTATTCAATGAGCATTCCTGCTGAATCAAGCGAGTTGTGAGAACCGATAGCAATGAGATCCTGCTCGGGCACAACTCCCAAATCTTCGTGCGAAAGGGTGCTTACCGAATATTCTTTCGAGAGTTCATTGAACACAGAATTCGCTATCGCCTGGCTTCCTTTCGAATTTGAGTACTGACCTTCCGGAATATAGATCGTGAATCCTTTGTATATTCCTGGGGTAGTAAGATCCTTTCGAGGATAATTGTTGAAATGGATATGAATGACAAGATCCATCTTGTTATCATTCGCCCATTTATTTATAGCGTAAAGGTGATATGCCACTTCGCTTACCGCGGTTCGATGAGGAACCCCCGTGACGGTTTGGAGAAGTCCTTTCGCTTCCAAATCATCCATCGTCGCAATTTGATTTTCCATAAAATCATTCACCATCTGTCTTTGTGTTGCGAAATATTCCTGAAAAATAGGGTTGTACCCGTCTTTGTGGGTACGGGAAAGTGTTACGACAAATCGAGGATCTTTTGAAAGCATGTTCGCGAGCTCTCCTCCAAGTTCTGCCGTCATATCAGCCTCCCTTATGCCCCAAAATTCGGTTCCGCTGTATTCATCATCATGTCCAGGAACAATAAGGACTCGAAACTTTTCTCCATTTTCTGCAGCTGCATACTTCTGGTGAAGAATTTCAGAGGTGGAGCTATCCACAAAAAATACTGATGCTACAAAATGACGGACTGATTCAAACGTCAGTCCGCGAGAAATGTTGCTGTGAATAAAAAAGAAAGAAACGCCGGTGAGGAGGACAATCCCGATGCAAACGATAAGAAGAATGTTCCTCATGGATAAATGTGCTATATATACTAACATGCCTGAACTCCCCGAAGTCCAAACAACTGCACATGGAGTAGACACGACGCTTCGCGGTCTCAACATTACCGACGCGTGGACTGATTACAATTCCTCATTCCATTCCGGAAAAGGAAACATCAAAAATCCTGTTTATTTTAAGACATTCCGGAATGAAATCGTTGGAAAAAAAATCCTTGGAGGCGCTCGACGGGGAAAAAATGTCTTGATTCATTTAAGCGGAAATCTCGTTATTCTCGTCCACATGAAAATGACAGGACATCTTCTCTACGGAAAATTTTCGCGGAAACAAAAAACATGGGTTGCTGACGAAAAGGGACCTCTCCAAGATCCATTCAATAAATTCATTCACCTGGTCTTCTCGCTTTCAAACGGCAAACAGCTCGCACTTTCTGACATGAGAAAATTCGCGAAAGTCTGCCTCACAGAGGAAGAGAAACTTCCCCACCATCCTGATTTGGCGCATCTCGGTCCAGAACCACTCGATACAAAGTTCTCTTTGGAAAAATTCCAAACCCGGCTCATGATGCGCCCAAATGCAAAAATAAAACAAGCGCTCATGGATCAAACGCTTGTCGCTGGAATCGGAAACATCTATTCAGATGAAATACTTTGGGCTTCTGGAATTCACCCAGAGACAAAAGTTCTCAAAATTCCTGTCAAAGAATCGCGCCTTATGTATACCTCAATGAAAGAATTGCTTCTCAAAGGAATCGACTTCGGCGGGGATTCCATGTCTGATTATCGAAATCTTTTCGGCGAAAGAGGGAGATTCCAGGCAGAGCATCATGCTTATCGCCTCACTGGAAAAAAGTGTAGTAAATACGGATGCAAAGGAATTATAAAACGCCTTAAAATCGGCGGAAGAAGCGCCCATTTCTGCTCTGTACACCAGAAAAAGTGGTAATGATGAAATAGAAAGAGTAAAATAGAAACATATGGCACACGAAGAAGGAGCTCCAGACGCGATCGAAGACCTAAAATATTTAGTGCTTATTGTTATTGGTCTTGGAGTTATTTGGTATGCAAGCGGTGGGTATGATCGTTTTAAAGCGAGTCGCGCGGGAACCACAGCCACATCTACTGAAGCAACGAGCACGATCTATATTGTGCAGTAAAAGTAGCTCGGAACAGTTTTTGAGAAACCCAGAAAAACCGCCAGCGGCGGTTTTTCCTTGTGCTGGGCGCCGGCTGCTTTGTGGTATAGTTTTTGCCCAAAGCAAAAATTACACCACAAAGACCATGCCAGCCTGGCGTGCGCGGGTTTCTAAAAACTATTCCTCGCTTAGACGTTGTCAGATACCTAAAATTCTAAAAAGAGCGATCCCCGCTGATACTGAAACGTTCAGCGATTCTTTTCTACCTTTCATCGGAATAAAAGCAATCTCATCTACTTTTTGTAAAAGCGATTTTGAAATTCCCTCAACCTCATTTCCGAAAACAAAAGCTGTTTTCAAGCCGATTTTTATTTTTTTATAATCCACTGCTTTTTTATCCTGTTCAATAGCTAGGATTTTGAATCCTGATTTTTTAAGTTTAGAAAAGAGAGATGCGGGAGTTTTTAACTTTTCCCAAGCAATAAATTCCTCGGCACCGAGCGCAGTTTTTGCAATCCCCTTTGCCTTTCGTCCAAATTTGTCGAGAGGAGCAGGAGTATAACCAGTCAAATATATTTTTGAGACCCCCGCAGCATCCGAGGTGCGAAAAATCGAGCCGACGTTTTGCTCGCTTCGGATGTTGTGAAGGATTACAACTATTTCTTTCTTCATATTTCGGAAGCATACGTTAAATCCAAAGTCTTTTCAAATATCGTTTTCTCTGTTATATTTTGCTGGTATTTTCAAATGCGCCCATAGCTCAGCTGGTAGAGCAGCTCCCTTTTAAGGAGAAGGTCGCAGGTTCGATCCCTGCTGGGCGCACAACAAAAAATTTCCGCGAAAGCGGATTTTTTGTTGTGCGCCCAGAGCAAGCAAACAATTTTGCTTGCGTCAGGGATCGAAACCCGATTGAGCATTTTTTCGGAGAAAAAATCCAATCGGGGTACTGACCCTGTAAGGGTCGATTCCCCGCTTTTTACACCCCCAAAACAAACCTCTCTAAAGCAATCTCAAACTCATGAATTCCCCGATGAGAATCATGGTAGAGAGAAACAAGATCCGAAGAATATTTTTCAAGCTCTGCTTGCGAATAGCGATTGCTTCCTGAAAGAACAAGTGTCTTTATCTTCCAGAAAAGCATGCCTGCGATCGCTTCTGGGGCAGATTCTTCTTCTAAAGCTTTGAGATAAAGGGCCCAAAGACCTTTCGCATCACGACGGCCGAACGCATCGCTCAAAGCGAAGACATTGAATTTTGGTTTTTCAAACTTTTTTTCTTCAAATTGGTCAATCTTGAAAGCATATTTTTTATATTTCTCCAGTGTTTTTGCATCAAGTTTCCCTTCAAGAATTAAAAACAAATTTTCTGTTTCTTTCATCTCCGGCAATTTTTCTACCAAGATTTCCAAAAACTCTTTATTTTCCGCAATCCTATCCACACAAACAATAAATTTCTTTTCAAAAAGCCCTGCGGAGCCGATGAACTCCTGAAGTTTGGAAGCGGAAAAATCTTCCCCATCCATTGAAAAAACCTCCGCATCAGGGCGCTTCTTCTGGGCTCCCAAAAGCGTCGCGTTTCTTTTTGCTCGTGAAGCATCCCTATCCGTACCGTAGAAAAGGTAGAACATATGATAACTATAACAAAAACAGGCAGTTCCCTAAAGAACTACCTGAAGAGCAAACGCTTACCCCGGGAGCCGAAGAACGAGACGCTCCTCTTCTTCCCCGAGAGGCTTCTTATCTTTAAAATTCCGACTGCGAAAACTTGCCTGAGACCTTGCATTACTTTTCTTCACCACAGCGCTCAGCTTTCGAAGACCCGCCGCTTGAGCTCTGCGTATGATTTCATTTATAAGAGTGCCGCCAATTCCTCTTCCCTCGTATTCAGGGTGAGTGGCATACTTATAAATAAATCCCTGCGATCTCAAAACAAAAAAGTCACAGAACACAACGGAGAGGACTCTCTCGTCCCGAACAGCGACGAGATAGAAGCCGTTTTTCATCTTCAGGGTTTGCTGAAACTTGGTTTCCGTAAACCATTTCGCCCAAAGACCACGCTTCTTCAGAATGTCGAGAACCGCTGGGAAATGCTCCAGTTGCATTTCACGAATTTCGTAATCCATGCGACCTCCGCTTCCAATTGCCAAAGAAAAACTACACTACCCCAGACTGGCATTATTTTATAATTTTGTCAATTAAATTTTTTGCGTCGCTACAGCACCGAGCATCTAGTGTAAAAAAATCTCTGACAGACTATAATAGAACTATGGACGAGTCACCTCTTTCAGATAATAAAAATGAAGCATGGGTTGGCAGAGACAAGGTTATCGCTCTTATGACGGATATTCTTGCCGGCTCGCGAGCTATGGTACAGCATCTCGACACCCAAACAAACATCCTCATCGGAGTAAGCTCTGCTCTCTTCGTCTTTTCAGCCAGTATCATCTTTTCAAACAAAAATTTTATTTTCTTTCTTATCTTGAGTTTCTTCAGCGGGATATCCGCCATTATTGGACTCTACGCGATCCATCCGCCGAAAAAAAGCCGAAAGAAAGGGCAAAAAGAAAGCATTATCTACAACAAGGAGATTGCCAGTTTCTCTTCTGGAGAAAAATATGAAAAAGTCTTGAAAGAGCGGATGCTTGATCTCGACAAAGCATTTTCTGAATATGCACTCGAAACATACAACGTGGCGAGATATTATTACCGTCCCAAACGGGCACTGTTCAAAGCAGCTCGAAATGTTTTACTGACGGGAATTATTCTCTGCACTCTTACGTTCATCATTCAGTACCTCTTCTGGAGATGAAAACGTTAAGCTCGAAGTTTTTAAAGAAAAAAATTAGAAACCCGTACTTGCCACAAGACTAATCATCACGTCAAGAAAGGCGACGAAAGATGCAAAAACAATACCTGTAATTGCAAGTCCTTTTCCCCCCAAAGAGGGATTTCTTTTTATTGCAACAAGGGAAGCGATTCCACAGATCAGAGAAGCTAACCAAACGATTATTGTAAGACAAAGAAAAAATATTGCTCCAGCCAATGTTGGAGGCCTCATTACTATAGAAGTTTCGCCTAAGAGAGCTCCTTGAGAAAGGAAAAAAATAACACTTAATATGAGTGAAGCAAGCGCCAATTTTGACTTTGATCTAAAGAAATAAGCCAAAAGAGCAAAAAACAGGAGATATAAGAAAGGTATGAGATAAGAGGTAATCATATAAATAATTATATCAGATTATCGTATCTCCTCCATTTCTGACCAGTTTTCCCCTACCGAAGCCTTAGTCTTGCACACAATTCCAAATATTTTTTCTGGGGGAATGACATTTTCCATGATCTTTTGAATTTCTGGCAACACTTTTTTCACCAAGTCAGTTCTGATTTCATACATGAGCGAGTCATGAATTTGGAGAAGCAGATAGACATCTTTGCCTAAATTATTTTTCTCAATATATTTATCGACATTGCCCATCGCGAGTTTTACAATATCAGCCGAAGTTCCCTGGATCGGTGCATTGATGGCCATTCTTTCTGCCATCGCTTTTATAAATGGCAGTCTTGAGCGAAGATCTGGAAACAATCTTCGACGTCCGAAAAAAGTTTCTGTGTAGCCTTTTGCAGTGGCTTCTTTTTTCACATTTTCGAGATATTCCGCAAGTCCGGAAAAATTCTTGAAATATTCTTCGTAAAACTTCTGCGCCTCTTCGCGCGTCGAACCCGTCGTCGCCTTAAGCGCATTCACTCCCATTCCGTAGATAATACCGAAATTAATGACTTTCGCTTTTCGGCGCATTTCATAATCCACTTTGTCCGCGGAAACACCAAATACAGCGGCCGCCACTTCATTGTGAATATCTCGATTATTTTTGAAAATCTCTATCATTCTTTTATCTTTTGACAAAAACGCGGAGACACGAAGCTCCATCTGCGAGTAGTCGAGCTCCACAAGAGAGAATCCTTTCTCTGCCACAAACGCATTTCGAATTACTCGTCCAAGCTCGCTTTTTATCGGAATATTCTGCATATTCGGATTTGCTGATGCCATTCTCCCCGTGGTCGAACCTGCTTGAATAAATTCAGCATGAAGCCGTCCGTCGTCTGAAATGAGCGTCGGAATGGTGTCTATATAGGTAGAGAGAAGCTTCTGAAGTTCGCGATAATTCAAAATTTCAGAAACAATCGGATGAAGGTCTTTCATCTTCTCGAGCTCGGATTCTTTCGTAGATTTTGCGCCTCCCGCGGTCTTTTTCTGATTTTTGGGAGCCAATCCCATTTTGTCGAAAAGAATTTCACCGAGCTGTTTGGGAGAATTAATATTAAATTCCTGCCCCGCATGTTTCCAAATTTTCGCCTCGAGGGCTGAAAGTTTTTTGTGATACTCCTTTGAAAGTTCTGCCAAATATTTCGCATCGATTTTTACTCCTCTCTCCTTCATTTTTTCGGTGATGCGAATGAGCGGAAACTCGATATCTTTGTATACATTTTCTAAATTTTGCTTTTTGAGTTCGCTCATTATGACATCCTGTGCTTCCGCAAATGTGTTCTTTCCGCTCCATTCCAAGACATCCTTGAGAGACGGGTTGGTAATATTTGAATCCAAAAGCCAGAGGGCAACAGATACTTTTTTGAGCTGTTGCGGTGCGACATTTTCTTGTACAGTCGGCGAAGAAAGAAACGCTCCCTGGGTTGGCTTTCCATTTACCAACTCGTCTACTCGCGCGCCAAGTGTTCGAAATTCCAATTCTTGGAAAAGTTTTTTGAGTGCGTCAAAATCCACATTCTCTTTCCAATGTTTTGCGGGCAATTTGAAATCCATCGGAGCATCCCGGCGAATAAGAGCGAGCATCTTTGAGAAAATAGCCTCTTCTTCGTGTTCTGAAAGCAAAGCTACAATCCTTTCCGTAAGACCAGCTTCAATAAACTGCTTCTTATTTTTCTTTAATGCTTTATAAATTTCCTCTACTGAACCGAATTTCTGAATGAGAATCGAAGCAGTTTTGTCTCCGATGCCTTTGATACCAATAATATTGTCTGATGGATCGCCTCGAAAGCCTTTGTAATCAGGCAAAAGCTTCGGCCCAAATCCGAACCGCTCCCGCACCATGTCCTCGTCATAAATAATCGTGTCTTTGATGCCTTTTTTCAAAGTGTAGACCTGCACTTTTTTATCATCGACAAGCTGGAGCGTATCCATATCACCCGAGCAGATGACAACCGAAATATTTTTATCATCCTTCACTTTTTCTACAATCGTCCCCAAAAGATCGTCCGCTTCAAATCCTCCCACTTCAAAAAAGGGAATGCCAAATACCTTTAACACATCGCGAGATTTTTTAATCTGCGAAACCAGCGCCTCATCCGTTTTCGCCCGCCCAGCTTTGTAGTCCTCGTACAGCTCATGGCGATAGGTGGCCTGTGGCAAGTCGTAGCAAGCGATAATATAGTCAGGCTTAATATCTCCAATAAGCTTGAGAAGCATGGTAATAAGACCATATAGAGCCCCAGTAGGCACGCCATCACGTGTGGCAAAATCAGGAAGTGCGTGATACGCGCGATGAATAATCGCGTGCATATCCAATAGGGCGAGTTTTTTCTTTCCGCCATTTTCAGGCGTACTTTTCGTCTCCTCTTTTTTTATTTTCTCGGTTTTTTTCGGCATCGTATTATTCAAAAGAAATTTCTCGGGTCGTTTCGTCTACGTGTTTAAAATAAATATGCTGCATTTCTTTGGGCAGAATATCTGAGACTTTTTCCGGCCATTCGATGAAAATAATATTCTTTGGATTTTCAGAAATTTCTTTCCAGCCCAAATTCAAAAGTTCACGCGAGCTCTCGAGGCGATACGCATCAATATGAATGAGATGATCAAACTCTCTAGCTTTCAATTTGAAAAGTTTTTCAATAATAAACGTAGGGCTGGTTATATCTTCCTCTATTCCAAAAGCTTTTGCTATACCTTTCATGAAGGTGGTTTTGCCCGCGCCCAAATCCCCATGCAGACCGACGAGGGTAGCTTTTAGCTTGTTGCTCGTAGCTGGTAGCTTCGATACAAAATCCTTCGAAATTTTTTCTGTTTCTTCCAAACTCTTGCTCACTTTTTTCATATTCAAAGTCTACTCTACCACCCCATCATCATCAACACAAAAACCCAGGTAACAAAAGAGGAGAACACTGCACTAGCTGTGTTCTCCTCGCCTCATTTCGCCTCTTTGTTCAATGTCTTGTGACTAGTGGTGCCCTCCTCCTCCATACTGGAAGCCGAATCCAACTCCCCACCTTGAGGTGTCTGGACTCTGCCACCAACCCCTGGGATTCCACTCCCAGTTATTACCGTACGGACGAGGCGGCTGTTCCCAGCGCCTATTCCCAGTATGGTAATAATGCCCAGGATGGGGTGGTGCTTCCCAGCAACCCTTATGCTCGATCCAGCCCCATCCTTCATGGGGACAGACATTGCGGTCGCGGTAGACAATGACAGTCTCCTTCACCACCGGACGTACTGCTGTGCGAGTGTTGTGACACCCGCACTGTTTTCCCACTTCTACTACTTGTCCACAATGACCGCAGGTCGTGCCGTAGAAGCGGCCCGGTTCGAGCGGCGGTAAGCCACTCGCAACGTGGTGTTCCTCGTGGTGTTCTGCATGTGGTGCCGCTGCTTTATGCTGCGGCGCCGCGTGCCACTTCCCGCTCTTGGAATCCTGAACCATATCTGAACTTTTCATCGTCCAGGTACCAATCCAGTTTTCCTTTGACTCGTACCAGACCCAGTCCACTCCGGGAGTTCCAGGACACTTGGGCCGTTGCCAGCCCCAGCTTCCATCTTCGGGTCGCTGGAATTTTACATACCCCGGATGCGGGCACGGACCACATTCGCCGTTTTTTTGAACGGGAACGTCTTCCGTCTTCTTCCCCTTCCCTTGGTAAGCCGCGCGCCAGTTCTGCGCGTTGATACGCTGTTTGACCAGCGCTTCGTCAGTTTCAGCGAGGCGTTTCGTTGCCTCCGCATTCACCAACTCCTGGTTCTTCAGGGGGTCACCCGTGACCGAAACATTAACGGTCGTGGGAACCTGACCTTCTTCGCCCGCGACCACACTGGCCGAGAGCACGAACACGAACAGTACGAAAACGATGCTTTTCATCCTCAAATCCTCCCAAAGTTTGCCGCTTCAGAGCGACATGATTGACGGTTGAACTTCCACTTCTACTCTACATCACAAGGTCCTTCTGGCTATAATGATAGCACACAAAGCACTGCTTTGTCAAGTGCCTCTAGTGCCCGCATAAGAAGACGGGGGTAGGAGACGAAAGTGACGAAAGATACGAAAAAAGGAGCACCAGATTGTGCTCCCATTCTTTATTCCTCTTTGTTCAACTTGTACTGTACTACCGGCCGGCTTTTTACGGCTTGCCAGTTTCAGGAAGGGTCAGCGTATTCTCGCCGCTCGTGTCCTTTTCGGTCACAACGATCGGGCACTCGAGATCCTTGACCAGCTTGTTCTCACGTTCGAACAGCGGATCGTGCACCTCGAGAAGTACGCGCATCATCCTTTCGGATTCAGCGTTCATCGCTTTTACGTTGCCGGCTGTTGCCCGCCAGCGAGACGCGTTGCGATTGGCTTTGACCAAGGCTTCATCGGTCAAGGCGATCCGCCGAAGCGTCTCACCATTGACTGCGGCCTGATTCTTGGCCGGGTCGCCCGCGACCACGACGATCACTTTGCCGTTCACGAGCGAAACCTTGCGGTCCTTGCTGGTATCCGCACCATCAACAACGATGTTTTCCGGCGGTTTGCCGGGGGCATCGAGGTCGATGGTAGTCGTCTTCCCGTCGTCCGACGCGGTCGCGGGCGTGAGCTTGACTGCGTCCTTGGCCGTCGCGGTCTCACCTTTCGGTTCGTCCGTTTTCGGCTTGTCAGTCGCATCCTTGCCGTCGCCCTTGCCCTTGTCGTCCTTCGCCACAACTTCGTCCTTCGGCGCATCGCCCTTCGGAGCCGTCTTGTCGCCAGCCGTCAGAGCGGCAGGCGCCGGTTCCAATTTGACGACAGCCACCTTCGCCGTTGAGGCCGAGAAGAGACTGTTGCGGAAGAAGTATGCGATGGCCAAGCCGAGCACGACGAGCGCTGCGACCTTCGTCCAGCGCCACCACGCGGGCTGGAGAATGACCTTCAGCCCTGTGATTTCATTGCTGGCGGACTCGATCTCCGCCTCCGCCTTGCGCATCTCGACATGGTCGCCCATTTGCAGAGCATCAGCGTATTTACGCTGGGAATCGCTGAGACGCGACTTCAAATGCTCCAAACGCGCCTTCTTTGCTGACCGCTGTTGAACCGTCATCGTACACCTCCCTGTAAATGTTCGAAGAGTTGCCCTCGTGGCGAAATTGCCTCCAAGGATTCCTCGATCTGTTTTCCCGTTACCATTATAGCACTTCGTATGAAAAAGTCAATAGCCTCGCTTAATTATTAAAAATGGAACTTCGGAGCAGTAAAAAAGGAGCGAAACGCTCCTTTTGGGCCTATTTTGTGTTGCGAAGCGCTCTCATCTTCTGAATAGAGAGCCGGTTCACTTCATCAACATTATCTGCCCTTACTTTTGGAATTTTGGGAACCATCCAGATGGTGGGGTTCTTCTGAACAGGGGGAGCTACGTAGGTATTCTCCTCAGTTAAGACACCTTGCTCATTCTCGGTTGGTAGAGCAGTGTCCTCACCCTCGGTGACAACCTCCACTTCCCCTTCTTCTTCCTGAATTTCGGTCTGGACAATGGGAGCTCGGTGAAAGGCTCCCTTCACGAAGCCAATTCCCTTGCCGATACCGACAATGGAAAGGAAAATTGGAAGAAGGAAAAGTCCCATACCCGGAGTTCCTTTCCCTCCGCCTCCTCCGCCTCCGCCTCCGGAGGATTTGTGACTGTCACCACCGTGAGCCATAACTCCTCCGAAGTTGATTTGTTGAAAAAAATCAAGGGAATCCGCACGGATTCTCGCCTTGTTACTCTTTTGCCTTTTATGTTTATATCATTAATGTGAAAAAAGTCAAGCAAGAAAATATCTTTGTAGAAAGATAAAAAAAGGCTACACTAATAGCTACGATGGTTGAATTCGACGACGACAAGCAAAAAAAGAAAGTTAAAGAACTCTATAAACTCGAGGAGGAAGAACTCGCTCAGGAACTTTCTGAAAAATATGAAATGGGTTACCTCGATCTTTCCACAATTTCCATCAATACCGATGCTCTTGGAATCGTGCCGGAAGAAAAAGCTCATGAAGCAAAGGTGGCGATCTTCAATATGGTGGGGAAAAAACTTCAAGTTGCCGTCCAAGCTCCTCAAAATGAAAAAACGATTGAAACGCTACGGGAGCTCAAAACCCGCGGATATGAATGCACCTTATTTCTTGTTTCGAACGCGAGCCTAGAAAAAGCATGGTCGCGCTACAAAGACATTTCTTTCGCCTACGAAACAAAAGCGGGAGCGCTTGATATCTCAAATGAGGAGATCGCGGCAATTCTTAAAAATGTAAAGACGATCGGAGACGTCAAAAAACTCATCGAAGATGTGTTGGTGCAGAAAAAAGGCTACCGAATTTCAAAAATTCTCGAGATCATCGTTGCCGGAGCGCTCGCAACTTCTGCATCCGATATCCATATCGAACCTGAAGAGGGATACGTGCGCCTTCGCTACCGACTCGACGGCGTACTCCTCGACATTCTCACCTTTGATCGCGACACCTATTCCCTGCTTCTCTCTCGAGTAAAGCTTCTTTCGGGATTGAAACTCAATATTAAAGCGAATGCGCAAGACGGACGATTCAGCGTTCATATTGATACCCAGAATATTGAGATCCGAACCTCGATCTTGCCCGGAGCGTACAGCGAATCAATCGTGCTTCGTATTTTGAATCCGAAAACCATCAATGTCCCGATGGAAGAGCTTGGCATTCAGCCGAAACTTTTGAAACTACTCGAACATGAAATTTCCAAGCCGAACGGAATGATCCTCACCACTGGGCCTACTGGTTCCGGAAAGACGACGACTTTGTATTCATTCCTGAAAAAAATTCACAGTCCGGAAATCAAGATCATCACCATCGAAGATCCGATTGAATATCACTTGCCCGGAATCGTGCAGACACAGACTGACGCGGAAAAAGGATACACCTTCCTCACAGGACTTCGCTCCGCACTGCGACAAGACCCCGACGTCATCATGGTCGGTGAAATTCGAGATTCAGAAACTGCAGAGATTGCTATCAATTCCGCTCTCACGGGACACCTCGTCTTCTCGACACTTCACACCAACGATGCTGCGGGCTCTTTCCCCCGCCTCATAGACCTCGGCGTGAATCCAAAAATTCTCACTTCAGCGATCAACATTGCTCTAGCCCAAAGACTTGTGCGAACGCTCTGTCAAAATTGCAAAAAAGAAATCCCGCTTGAAGGCGAAACCGAAAAACTTATCAAATACATTCTTTCGACCATCGTCTCGGCTGAAAATAAAATTGAAGCGAAAACAATTTGGGAAGCGGTAGGCTGTGAAAAATGCAACGGAACCGGATATAAAGGACGAATCGGAATTTACGAGGCAATCCTTACTGATCAGGCAATCGAGAAAGTGGTGGAAGAAAATCCAAGCGAACGGGAGATCCGCGCTGCGGCAGCTCCGCAAGGACTTCTCACTTTGGAGCAGGATGGGGTGATAAAAGTACTCCAAGGAGTAACTTCCCTTCCTGAATTACAGAGGGTGATTGAAATAAAAATGGTTTCTTGACAAAAAATCTTCACATGCATGTGAAGATTTTTTGTCACACAACCAGACATTGAAATTCCGGGTTGTAAATATGGAAGAATGAAAAAAGAGGAGTAGTATTGAAAACAGAAGAAAGAGATCGAATTCAGAAATCTCCAAGCAATTCTTTTTATAGCAAGCTATAAAAAGTTAAATATACCCTCTAAGGATTTTCCCAGAGATGAACCGAAGTTCAGACCAGAAAGTCCTCGAAGGATACTAATAAACGGTGAGGTTTAATTGCTTAGAGATTTATGCACTCGATACGAGCCTAAAGTTGAGTTTTTGACTGGCTTTTCAAACAAAATCTTTTTTTCGGAACTGGCACCATACTAGCATGAATTAGTTTTAATGTCAATGCCTCATACTCTGTGGTACACTATTGATAAGGAATGAAAAAAGAACAGAAAAAAAATGAAAAAGGCGAAATAAAAGAAGAAAGTGGCTTTCTGGACCAGACGCTTCGGCCTTCCCGCTGGCAAGAATACATAGGACAGAAAAATATTAAGGATAATTTGCAGGTTCTCCTCTCTGCCGCGGCCGAAAGGAAGCACCCGCCGGAGCATATCCTCTTTTACGGACCCCCGGGACTTGGGAAAACGACGCTTGCGCACCTCATCGCGAAAGAAATCTCTGCCCAGATGAAAATTACCTCTGGCCCAGCAATCGAAAAAGTAGGCGACCTTGCTTCGATTCTCACCAACCTCTCTCCCGGAGACATTCTCTTCATAGATGAGATCCACCGGCTCAATAAGACCGTCGAAGAAATGCTTTACCCCGCAATGGAGGCGGGCTCGCTCGATATTATTATCGGCAAAGGCCCTTCAGCACGCACAATTCAGCTTGATCTGCCTCCATTTACGCTCATTGCGGCCACTACTCGCGTCGCACTTCTCTCATCGCCCTTGCGCTCCCGTTTTTCAGGAGGAATTTTCCGCCTTGAGTTTTATACGGAAAAAGAAATCGGGGAAATTCTGAAACGCTCTGCAAAAATTCTCGGTGTCGAAATTCATGAAGACGGCATAAAAGAAATCGCGAAACGAAGCCGGTTCACTCCGCGAACTGCGAACTATCTTCTGAAACGATGCCGAGATTTTGCCCAGGTTGGGAAAAAAGCGCTCGATAAAAATACTGTCATGGAGGCGCTCTCACTTCTTGGCGTAGACGAACGAGGACTTCTCGCGTCGGATAGAAGCCTCATCGATGTCCTTATCAACAAATTCTCCGGCGGACCAGTGGGACTTGGCACGCTATCGGCAGCGCTCTCCGAAGAAGAAGCGACTATCGAAGAATTCAACGAACCATATTTAATTCAACTCGGCTTTCTTGAAAGAACTCCTCGTGGAAGAACCGCAACAATCAAAGCCTACGGACATTTAAATATAGACGCACCCTCGCATTTGCAAAACAAATTATTATAATAATGAATATATATGTCAGGTCATAACAAATGGAGCCAGATCAAGAGACAGAAAGGTGTTTCAGATGCAAAAAAGAGCAAAATGTTTTCAAAATTCGGCCGCTTGCTTGTTATTGAAGCCAAAAAGGCAGGGGGAAATTTGAATTCTCCGTCTTTAAAGGCTGTTATTGATAGAGCGAAAGCGGCAAATATGCCGAACGACACTATTGATCGGGCTTTGAAGAAAGCTTCGACTGATAAAAGCGCAGCTATGGATTCGATCACGTATGAATCATACGGGCCGGGCGGATGCGCGATAATCATTGAAGCGCTTACCGATAATAGAAACAAGGCGGCGCAAGAAATAAAATTTATTCTTTCTAAATACGGGGCATCGCTTGCCGGCATCGGCGCAGCAACGTGGGCATTCAAAAAAGTCGGCACAGGATGGGAAGCACAGACAACTGTTCCCCTTGAAGATGTTGATATCGCTACACTTGAAAAACTGGTGGACGAACTTGAAGAAAATGATGAGGTGCAGGAAGTCTTCACAAACGCTGAATAAAAATTATGAAGGTTCTCGCTATTGATCCTGGGTACGAACGCCTTGGCATTGCTATTATCGAAAAAGAAAATCGCGGAAAAGAAAAACTTCTTTTTTCAGAATGTTTCCAAACTAAAGCGGCATTCCCCTTCCCCGAACGGCTTCGCCAAATCGGAGAGGAAATAGAAAAAATCATAAAGGAATACAAGCCTGAATTTTTCGCTATTGAAAAACTTTTTTTCAATAAAAATCAAAAAACGGCGATGCTTGTGTCTGAAAGCTATGGAGCAATCTTGCAGATCGCAGCGAAAAATAACCTTGAGATTCGCGAATTCACACCTCCCGAAATTAAAGTAGCGACGACAGGATCAGGACGCGCGGACAAGCGTCAAATTATTCAAATGCTCCCCAAACTTCTCGAAATAAAAGAAGAAATAAAGCACGATGATGAGTATGATGCTATCGCTGTTGGACTCACCTTTTTTGCCGTTTATAGGCCTTAAATCAGCGATTTTCAAGAAAAATACTTTTCCACAGAGATTTAAAAGAATAACTAGTTGCAAAAAAAATACAATCTGGTACAAATAGGGCGTCTAGAAGTTTTTTACTCAAAAAACTTAGAGAAAAAGTCGTTTTTAACAATTTTTAATGAACTTGCTGGAGGATACTATTCTCCACACAATCATTATGCCAAGAAAAGATGATGACGAGTTAGAGGATGACGAAGAAGAGGAAGATGTGGACGAGGATAAGGATCTGGAAGAGGGTGAAGAAGATGATGAAGACGTCCTCGATGCCGATCTCATGGACGACGCAGAATAGAATACTTTTTTCTCAAAAGAAAAATCCCGCATTTGCGGGATTTTTCTTTTTTATGAAACTTTGATCTTAAGAAATCTATGCTTGCCCACTTTTACATTTATATCCTTGGTAACTCCGAACGCTTGGTCAGTGATCTTCTCTCCTCCTATTTCAGATACCGCCCCTTCGTCGAAAAGACGGCGAGCTTCTGTTTTTGAGGCAACTAATTTTGCTCTGACGATGACATCAATAATTTTTTCTCCTGATGCGGCGGAAAAAACTTCCGCATCGTCAGATATTCCTTTTCTTGAAAAAGTTTCAGTAAAATTTTTCTCAGCCTCGTCTGCATCTCTTGAGCTGTGATAAAGGGCAACGACTTCTTTCGCCAATCGGACTTTAATATCTTTTGGATTAGTGCCGTTTTTTAAATCATTTTTAATATTTTCAATTTCAAGAGAAGAGACGTCCGTACAGAGCTCGAATCCGGACAAAATCATCCCGTCAGACCAACTCATCACCTTTCCAAACATCTCGTTTGGGGAATCAGCGAGAGAAACGGCATTATTGGTCGTCTTCCCCATCTTAAGTCCGCCTGAATCTGCGAGGAGCTTCATGGTGATCACAAATTTTTCTTTTCCCTTGAGCTGTTTCATGAGCGTACGGCCAGCAAGCATATTGAATGTCTGATCGTTCCCGCCGATCTCTCCATCAACATCGAGCGCTACAGAGTCGTATCCTTGCATCAAAGGATAGAGAAATTCGTGAAGGTGAATCGGCTTCTGTTCAGAAAATCTTTTTTGGAACATATCTCGTTCAAGCATCTGTTGTACTGTAAAATGCGAAGCGAGATGCACCACATCTTCAAACGACATTTTGGAGAGCCATTTTGAATTATATTTGAGCTCCGCCTTGTTCGCTCCGCTAAATTGCAAAAAGAGCGAGGCTTGTTTCTTATAGAGCTTGGCATTGGCAAGCACTTCTTCCTTTGTTTGGGTTTTGCGGACAGCAGTCTTATCAGTCGGATCACCAATCATCCCAGTAAAATCTCCGATAAGAAGAATTATTTTGACGCCAAATCTTTGGAAATCGCGCAGTTTTTTAAGGACAATAGCATGGCCGATATGAAGAGATGGCCCTGTAGGGTCAATACCGAGGTAGAGGGAGAGCTTTTCACCTCTCTCAAGTTTTGCCTTAAGAAAGTCGCGAGTAGGATAGATCTGTTCAATTCCGTGATTGAGGAGATTATCAATCTCGTCTTTTTTCTCTAGTGTCATACCCAACAATTTAGCATATATTTGGACTCTCTGGTACAGGCCCACTCTGTGCTATTATAGCTTCTATGCAGATTAAGAAAAAAATCCTGCGACTCATAAAAAAGAAGTGGTTTCCTCAAGCCCTTCTTATCTGTCTCGCTCTCTTCTTCCTTGGAAGCGGAGCTTTTATTATTTGGATTTCCACCTTGGAAATGCCGAATCTCAACACTTTTGAAACCCGTACCGTAAGCCAATCCACAAAAATATACGACCGAACCGGTAAAGTGCTCCTCTATGACATCCACCAGGGTGTGAAAAGAGACAGTATCCCCTCGAGTGAAATGTCGCAAAACATAAAAAAAGCGGTGGTGGCCATTGAGGACGCTGAGTTTTACGAGCACCACGGCATCAAGCCGACAGCGATACTTCGGGCTTTTATTGTAAATATCATGTCATTGCAGTTGAGCCAAGGCGGTTCAACTATTACTCAGCAAGTGGTGAAAAATTCCCTCCTCACAAACGAGCGCACTATAACCAGAAAAATCAAAGAATGGGTTTTGGCGCTCAAGCTTGAGCGGATGATGGATAAAGATTCAATTCTCACCTTATATCTCAACGAAAGCCCGTTCGGGGGCAACATCTACGGAATTGAGGAAGCAAGCCAGACTTTTTACGGCAAAAAAGCGTCAGAACTTACTATCGCAGAGAGCGCATATATCGCTTCTCTTCTTAAAGCTCCCACTTTCTTCTCCCCTTACGGAAAAAACAAAGACCAGCTTGAGGCGAGAAAAAACTTGGTGCTCGATAGAATGTTTCAGAATAAATTTATAACACAAGAGGAATATTCAGCTGCAAAAGCTGAAGTGGTAGCATTCCTTCCGCAAGAACCGACCGGCATACGCGCTCCCCACTTTGTCGCATATGTTACCAATCTTCTAGAAAAAAAATATGGCACTGAAGCTCTTCAGGCAGGCGGATTAAAAGTTATTACTACGCTTGATTACGGACTTCAGCAAAAGGCAGAAGAAATTGTAAAAAAATTCGCGCTTGAAAATCAGAAAAAATTTAACGCAGAAAATGCTGCGATGGTAGCCATCGACCCCACTACTGGAGACATTCTCGCAATGGTTGGTTCCAGAGATTATTTTGACAAAAAAATTGACGGTAATTTCAATGTCACTACGGCACTGCGCCAGCCCGGTTCAGCATTCAAACCAATCGTCTATGCAACAGCATTTAATGAGGGGTACCAGCCTGAAACAGTCCTCTTCGATCTTCCCACTGAATTTTCAAGCGAATGTAACCCCGACGGCACGCCAAAACATCCCGATGCGACTTGTTACAAGCCGTCCAACTACGATGATCAATTCAAAGGGCCTTTGAGTTTGCGCCGAGCGCTTGCCGAATCAAGAAACATTCCTTCAATTGAGACGTTGTATTTGGCAGGAATCAAAAGTTCAATTAAAACCGCTCAAGACCTCGGTATCACAAGCCTCACAAATCCTGACAATTACGGACTCACGCTCGTGCTTGGAGGCGCAGAAGTGTCTCCGCTCGAACTCACAAGCGCTTACGGCGTATTTGCAAATAACGGAGTGAGAAACCCGTATCAAAGTATTCTTGAGGTGAAGGACCATACAGGACAAACATTGGAAAAAGAGGAATTGCATCCATCTGAGGTTCTTCCTGAACAGTCAGCTCTTAAAATATCCAGCATCCTCTCGGACGATGACGCCCGATCCGGAACATACGGGAGACATTCTGTCCTTTATTTTGAAGGAAGAGATGTTGCTGCAAAAACTGGTACCACAAACGACTACCGGGATACTTGGATCGTTGGATATACTCCTCACTTGGTTGTGGGAGCATGGGCAGGAAACAATGACAATCGTCCGATGGAGAAAAAAGTGGCGGGACTTGTTGTTGCACCGATGTGGAGCGCATTTATGAATGAAGCTTTGAAACAGCTTCCCGTGGAGAATTTCAAAAAACCAGCGTTCGAAGATCTTTCAAACCTCGCTCCTCCTATGCGAGGGGTGTGGCAGGGAGGCCAAACCTATTTTGTCGACAAAATTTCTGGCAAAGTCGCGACGGATTTCACTCCACCAGAGCTCCGAGAGGAACGAGCTGTGCCTGACATCCATTCAATCCTCTATTGGATAGACAAAGATGACCCGACAGGAGGAAGACCGGCGAATCCGAACGATGATCCGCAATTTTCACATTGGGAATACGCTGTAAGGAAATGGGTTTCTGGACAAGGTATCGCCGAGGGGGGAAGCATCCCCACAGATACTGACCCGCTCCATAATCCCCGATTCGCTCCAGAGGTCACTATCACAAGTCCAACACAAGAAAGCGTTCACCAATCCAGGGAAAGAATAGTTGTGAGCGTATTGCATTCCGGACATTTCGATCTCTCTAAAATTGATTACTTTCTGAATGGCACATATCTCGGATCAAGCACGGGAGAGCCATACTCATTCTCGTTCGTACCGAAAGATTCTCAATTCGCAAAAGGAGAAAACACTTTAAAAGCTGTCGCGTATGACGCTGCCCAAAATAAGTCGGAAACTTCGGTTTCCTTTATGATTCAATGATATCCCTTAGCGGATATCATGCGGAGCTTCCTCTTTGCACTTTTCTCGCAAAATTCTAAGAAGTTCTTGCTTTTTTATAAAAATCTGACTCTTCAAACTCCCGCTGGAATGGAGAAATACCACGACGTTGTTTTGAATTTTAAAATCTTGGGGAAGAATGCTAACTCCCAAACCCTCTGAAAGTCCTTTGGCGATCAATTCCCGCGTAAGGGCGCTTTTCTGACCCGCAACTTTGAATTTCTCCAGAAATTGAGAGATGTTGAAAAGCATAGCGGTTAGCGGTTAGCGGTTAGCGGTTAGGATATTTTCACGACACCCTAAACGCTCGACGCTATACGCTGTTATTTATTCATTGGCATCACAAGATAGGTAAATGACCTGTCAGCCACGCCTCGCATCACCATGGGCCGATTAAGCGCGCTAAACTCGAGAGAAACACTGTCTGCATCAATGGACTGGAAACAATCCATAATGTATTTGAAATTAAAATTAATTTCGATAGGTTCTCCGGTAAGAGCAGCTTCGGGAGAGCTTATGCTTTCTCCAACGTCGGCATTTTTTGTCTGCACTTCAAAAATCTCTTTCTTTGGATCAGCTTTCATGTGGACTTGCCGGAAAGCATCTGAAAATATATTTGAAATTTTCAGGGTGTTCACCAAGTCTTGTTTCAAAAGAATAACCTCGGTTCCGAATTTTTTTGGAATGATCTGTTTATAGTCAGGAAATACTCCGTCTACAACTCGAGACGTAAGATAAATCCCATCTGCAGAGAACGAAATCTGGTTTTTATTTGCTTCCACAGTAATTTCTCCCTTCACTTCCTCAAAAATTCTCACAATTTCCAAAACATTTTTAAATGGGATGAGAACATGCGAAAAATCTTTCGGTTTTTTGGTTTTTATTCTCTTTTCTGCAAGGCGGAATGAGTCAGTAGCAACAAAAACAAGAGAATCGTTCTCCGCATACATATAGACGCTTGAAAGTTCTGGCTTCATACTTGAAGTTCCGGAAGCGTACCAAACAGAGGTAAGTCCTTTTAAGAGGTCATTGGACTCGAGGTGAAAAACTGTTCCATCTTGTATCTTGGGGATAGTTGGAAAATCTTCATGAGGAAGAGATTTTATGGTGATAGAGGTTTTCCCGCCGGTAAGGGAAAGATTTCCTTTAGTTGTTTCTAATTTTATATTTTTATCAGTATAAAGATTTGAAAGGAAACCAGAAAGTACCGAACCAGAAACTGCGACAATTCCTTCTTCATCTACTTTCACTGGAAAAGATATTTCAACTCCCACATCTAAATTTGTCGCTCGTACAAATAAAGCATTTTTCTTCGCTTCAAGAAGAATACAACTTAAAACAGGAAGGGTAAGATGCTTGCCTGAAATTTTTTCTGCTTTTGATACAGCTCCGAATAATTTTTCTTTTGTACACTCTATCTTCATTGTTTGTTTTTATTCTTTATATAAATACCTATTACTACTATTAACCTTGTGTATATGTGGATATCATTTTTAACCGCTCTGTAACAACCTTTCTTAAGCTTATCTCTTTCCCCTTTCTGTGTATATGTTTTTTAGGTTGTAGATTCGAAAAACGGTTCTTCGGGGCTATCCACTTTTTAGCCTTCTTTAGAGCCGTTTTTCTACAATGAGCTCACATAAAATCCACGAAAATTCCACACTCTTTCCACACATTATCCACAAATCATCTCCCTCAATCAAACTCTCGCTAAATAAGAGCTCTGATTCTGCTCAACTCTTGCACGAGGAGCTGGTCGACTTTTAAGTCGTTTTTAATTTTTTCACAAGAGTGCATGACGGTTGTGTGATCTCTCCCGCCAAGTTTTTGGCCGATTGATGGATACGACACATTGAAATCTTCCCGGAGGATGTACATGATGAGCTGTCGAGGCTTTACGATCTCCTTCTTTCTAGTCTTTTCGTAGATACTCGCCTCTTCAATATTGTAGAAGTCAGAAATAATTTTAATGATATCTTTCGGAGAAATGTTTTTCTTCGGTTTCGAAGTATTTTTGATGAGATTTTTAATATCAGCGAGCCCGAGTTCGCTGTTCTTAAGCTGTGTCTGGCAAATAATTGAGTTTAAAACTCCTTCGAGCTCTCGGATGTTCCCTTCAATGGAAGAAGAAAGATAATCGATTGCTTCATCGGACAGGGTAAAATTATTTTGCTTTGCTTTCGCTTTCAAAATTGCTACTCGGGATTCGTAGTCAGGCGGAGGGATTTCTACGATCATTCCTGCGCTGAAGCGCGATTTAAGGCGCTCCTCGAGATCTGGAATGTAGTTCGGATGTTTGTCGGATGAAAATACGATCTGCTTATTGTTCTCGTACAAAGCATTGAAAAGGTGAAATAACTCTTCCTGCGTCTGGGTTTTTTTGGAAAGGAACTGGATATCATCCATGATTAACACGTCGTATTTTCGATATTTTTCTTTGAATTGGTTTGGCTTATTATTTTGAACTGAAGTGATGTAATCCACCGCGAATGTTTCGGAAGTGACGTAGAAAATTTTTCTTCCCGGGTTTCCGCCTTTCAAAGAGTTTCCGATGGCTTGGATAAGATGTGTTTTTCCGTGGCCGGTATTTCCGTACACAAAGAGAGGATTGTAAGCGGTCCCGGGTTTTTTTATTACTGCTTGCGATGCGGCGAATGCAAGATCATTGAAAGGGCCGACAACAAAAGCGTCAAAAGTATATTTTGGATTTAAATTGTCTTCTTTGTTGATGTAGTAGTCATTCAAAGGAAGCTCGTTGCTTTGAATTGGCGTAGCTTGCCGAGTTGCCTCTCCCTCTTTCTTCCTTCCCTCATCTTTTGAAACAACATATTCTAAAGATCGGACATTTTCTCCGTATGTTCGGAGAGCTTTCAGGATATCTCTATGATATTTGTTATACAGCCAATCTTTTACAAAAGCATTCGGGACATTGAGGTACACCATTCCCTCTTCTTGCTTAGTAACAGCGGTATCTTTGAACCAAGTATGAAAATTTGCCTTGGAAAGGGATAATTCCAGTTCAGCTAAGACAGACCCCCATAGTTTTTTGTTGTCCATAGAGTGAAAAAAATGCTTTTAAGATGTGAAAAGATAGAAAAAGAAAAACAGTATCATTATATACCGAATGGAAAAAAGTAAAGCTTGTCCACAGTCATTAAAAATGTTGAAAGACTGTGGAAAGAATGTGGATAGTGAAAAATACCATCTTATTTGCCAGAAATCGTTTTTTTGTGATAGAGTGATGGAACTATGTCAATCACATACCAGCCGAAAAAGAAGAAAAGAGCTCGAACGCACGGCTTTTTAGCTCGAAAGAAGACAAAAGGAGGTAAAAATACTCTTAAGAGAAGGATGCAGAAGGGTCGTAAAAGACTCTCGGTCTAAGGACAGCGTTTAGCGTAAAGCGGCTAGAAATAAAATTCAAATTTATGGAGTATTCCCTTACGCTATCCGCTATCCGCTTTACGCTATTCCCCGTATGCTAGCTCGAAAACAAAGAATTTCGAGAGTTATGTTTGCCGATGTCCTTAAGAGGGGTATGTGGTACCACTCCCCTCACCTCACCCTACGAGTGTTAGCTGTTTCTCTACAAATAAAGAGCCGTTTTGCAGTGTCAGTTTCTAAGAAAGTTGCCAAGAGAGCGGTGGCCAGAAATCTCCTGAAACGAAGACTTTTAAGCATCATACAGGAGGTACTTAAGGAGACGAGACCTGATTCGAACGGCATTTTTTTCTACAAAAGTGGCGGTGCGGAGCTAACCTTCAGTGCATTGAAGGAGGAAGCCCTCTCTCTCTTAAAAAAGTCCCGGATTCTCCCGTAACATTTCCCGAAAAGTCCGTTATAACCGCTTAATTTGTATTCACAAAGCTTTTTCTGTAGAATGGCGCTATGTTTTCATTTATTGGCCATCTTTTTTCCGTCGCCTACAATGGCGTTTTTTACAGACCTCTCTACAATGGATTGGTATTTTTAATTGGTTTTATTCCGCATGGCGATGTCGGCGCTGCTATTATCCTGTTTACCATATTGATCCGGTTTGTTCTCTATCCCCTTTCTAAGAAATCTCTTGAAAGTCAGAGAAAAATGAAGGAGCTTGGTCCTCAGATGGAGCAGATTAAGATCGATTTTAAAGACAATAAAGACGAGCAGGCGAAAAGAACTCTCGCCCTCTACAAGGAGAACAAAATAAATCCTTTCTCGGGGATTCTTTTTATGTTTATCCAATTGCCGATCGTTATCGCTCTCTACCAGGTGTTTCGAGGAGATCTTTCCAAGGCGATGATAGATCTGAACCTTCTTTATTCTTTCATACATACTCCGAGTGTAATTAATCTCCATTTTCTAGGGTTTTTGGATATTACTCATACAAAAAATATCGTTTTGGCGCTTCTTGCTGCAGCGAGCCAATTTTTCCAGGCGAAGTACACACTTTCTGCCACTACTCCTTCTAAAGTTCCAAGTGATCCAAATAAAAAAGCGTCATTTCAGGATGAGTTTTCCAAGGGCATGAGCCTCCAGATGAAGTATATGTTGCCAGCGATGATCGGGATTTTCGCCTATGGGTTTTCCGGAGCGGTCACTTTATACTGGATTACCAACAATCTTTTCAGCATTGTCCAAGAGCTTTTAATTAAGAAAAAATAAATGTCATGCATACGGAGGATATCAAGAAGGTAATAGAAGAACTTTTGTCCCTAATGGCTTTGCCTATCGATCGTATTGAAGTTGGGGGTTTAGAAAAAGAACCAAAATTCTTGATTTCAACGAAAGACGCCCGGCTTCTTATTGGGAAAAATGGAGAGACATTTTCTGCCTTTGCTCATATTGTAAGAAAAATTGTCGAAAAAAAGATTCCTCTGGAGGGGAAAATTCCTTTTTCACTCGACGTAAACGGCTACCAGGATCAAAAAGTGAGAGAAATGTACGCGAAAATCCAAGTATTGGTAGATAGGGCGCGCACACTCCAGACAGGAGTCGAGCTTTCCCCTATGCCAGCGTATGAGAGAATGATGGTGCATGAGGCACTCGCAAATATTTCAGATATTACGACTGAATCTACAGGAGAGGGGAAAGAACGGAGGGTCGTTATTAAATATGTGAAAGCAAAGTGATTAGGGTGTAGGGTAAAGGGGTAAGGGTATAAAATTCAAAATCTCTTCACTTTTTCAACCCTACACCCTTCACCCTATCCCCTACCTTAAATCAAATGACCAGAGAACGTCATTTTTTTTGTTTGTGAAAAAGAGATGATCTTCAGTGTTGTCTGTAAATAGATTTATTCCATCAATGGTTATGCCGTTGTCTACAGAAACGAGAAGCTCTGATTCTCCTGTCTTTACATTGATTTTCCAGATATTATCCGAAGAAGAAATCTTTCCCTGGTACCAATCATCGGGGTACGTTGCGGAAGTTCGGGTTCTTGGAACCAGGCACCAGGCGCTCGCTGTGTCTTTATGGCTCCATAAACATTTTTCAGGAAGAGTTTGAATTGGGGCAAGGTTTGTATCACCCGTTTTCACGTTGAATATGTTCAAAGTAAACCCTTGTCCTTGAGACTCAGAATAAAGAATATATGAAGCGTCCGGATTGGTGAGCGTGGTAAGTCCATTGATTCCGCCCAGAATTTTTTTCTGGCTTCCATTCGTGGTGTTTATAAAGAAGAGAAATCCTGAAGCTTGCGAGGAAGCTTTTGTAGTAAGGGTAACGGTGCTTTCTTTTGGCCACGTAGGAATCCATTCTGTGAGAGGTGATTTGAATACCGTGGTTTGTTTTTTGCCGTCAGGATTGGAAATGAAACCAATTCCCTGTCCCGCTACATTTTCCAGACCGAATATTTTGTTTTTTCCTCCCGTTATGAGCTCAAGTATATTTGCGTCAAGAAAATTGCCATCAATACTGCCAGGTTCGCTTTCCGAGGATGTTGCGATGATGAGTTTTCCGTAGAACGTATCAATTTCATCAGAATCTGTCTTTGCATAGCGGACGAGAAGAGAGTCCCCTCCCGGTATCCAGAGTGTTTCCTGCACTCTCGGAATAGTGGTATTTGAAATCTCTGTCGCATTCCCTAAAGGTGTTGAACTCGAGAACGTGCGTTCGAAAATGTGTCCGGTTCCTCGTTCCATATAGCGGACGACTGTTGAAGTTCCCGAGTCGAAGACAACTCCTCCCGTCATCGCGATGATGATATCCGAGTTGTTGATTGATGCCGGCTCAAGTTTTTGCAGAGATATTTCATTTTGCTCTGCCGCTTCATTTACAGAAGTATCTATAATCGCGGTTGCGAGAGGAGTATTCCCCGGACCAGGAACCGCATTATTCACCTGGTTTCCAAATGCAAATTGCCCGGGATTATTTGGCGGAGTGATAGTCTGCGTTTTTTTAATAAAAAGATAATATCCCGATACTCCTCCGACAAGAAGTATGAGTGCCAGAAGTATTAAAATAAGTGTTTTTTTGTTCATTTTTCTTTTAACAGCAAAAAACCGTTTTTAGTTGTAAAACTCACTTGTTGCGTCGTAACAAGCTGTAACATCTTGGCTCGCTTGGACGAATGCCCAATTGAACGGAAGTGCATCGATAGCCGCCGTCCTTGTTGTTTCGCATTGGCTTTTCGCTTGGCTTTTCGGTAAACGAGGGGTGCATGTTTTTGTCGGATTCTGAAAATAATAAATGTCATTATTCACACGATATTCTTTCGTAGGATTATTGGGGCTTAGGTAGTAGTCTAACGGTATCCATGAGACAAATCCTCGAACCTGTTTGCCTGTGTAAAAACAGAATACACTCGTTCGTTCAGGATCTTTTGGCTTGGCTGGTGGTTTAGGTGCAGCTGGTGTTTCTGGTTTTGTGGTCACAGTATCCCCAGGTTTGCTTGCTGGTGCTACCGGATTTGTCGCCACCTGATCAGGGGCACTATTATTTACCGAAAGTGTTTGCGGAACATTGCCTCCGCCAGTAGAATTCAAAAAATCGAGGCTTACCAGAGCGGGATTTATTGTGTAGAGGATGACATAGGAAGAAAGAGCCAGAAGAAGACCTATGATGGCATTAGTTATCCTTGTCTTCGCATCTTCCTTGCTTGCGATTTTATCGGTCATCACATATTCAAGCCCTCCGACGACTATCATAAGCACTGCGAATATTCCGCAAAGCCCGATGCCCAGTTTGAAAATGTCTCCGAGGTACGTGGCAAGATTTACGCCTCCCACTACAGCATCGCCCGGGGAATTTACTCCCTCGATTGGCGCAAGGGATTTATAGGATTGCTCTTGAAAGAAAGCAAGTGCTTTATGGGTAGCGCCAAAACACAGAACAAGACAAAGGATGCATACGTAGATTTTTGTTGCTGTTTTCATCCCGTTAGAAGCTAGCTTCGATTATTTGGTAAATGTTTGGATTAGGCATGATTTGTAAATATGGGTTGCTTCTAACGGGATTCATTTTAAATTGAGGTTGCATTTGTCTTTGTTATAGTCGGCAAAAATATGGAGCTTTTCGTTTCCGCAGATTGAAGAAATGAAGCGCTGTTTGTCACCCCAAGAGAAATAACTGCCGTGCCTGTTTGGCTGTTTTGCCGGAGTGTCGCACTTTTTCCGTCCGCGCTTTGTCCGTCTGTGAAAGGACTCCCATTCATACTCCAAGAAAAGGTAAGTGGATCATTTGCATTGAAAAAGTATGGCACACCAACCATTTTTATCTCTGGATTAATAAGAGGGAAACTCGCCGGAAGTGATTTTTCGTATGTAATTCCCAAAAGCGGATCATCTTCGTATAAAACAACCTGCAAAGTTGCGGGAGAAATAACGATGCTCTTTTCTGCTGTTTGATTTCCTACAAGTGTGCTCGCTTCTACTTTTATGGTAACTGGCCGAGAGAAAAGATCTCCTGTAAATGTGTAAATATTTTTCCCGTACCCGGAGTCGTCTCCCAGTATTTCTCTGTCCTTTGTCCATTTATAGAGAAGCTTTTCAGCTGGAATAAGGTTGCCACTTGCATCGGTAAGGTCCGGGAGTGCCACGACCTTGGCCGTTCCTTGAGGAGGGAAAAGTGATTTTCCTTTGTAAAATGGGGGGCTATAGGAAGTCGCTTCCCATGCCAGATCGACATTTGCAGCCTGAAGGGAAAGTAATTTTTCTACGTGCGTGCCATCGGGGGCATCAACAACGACGCTTAGGTTCGTTGTTTTTCCTGCATTGCCTGTTGTGAATGAAAAAGTAGTTCCTCCAATACCTGTTTTCTTGATATTCCCATTCACAGACCAAGAAATTTTTGATTTTTGCAGATCGAAAAGATACCCTTCAATTGTGGCACTTACCTCTGAATTCGGCTCGGGATTTTGGGGCTGTATTGAAAGAGAGACTGAATTTTCGGGAGCGATAATTTCTGCAGAGGCGGTCAAGTGAGATAAGGACACAAGACACAAAAGGATGAGTCCAGAGAGAAAAAGAGTAGCGGCTTTCTGTATAAGAGCGCTTTTCATGTATCCTGTTATTTTACCATAGTCAAAAGATACCTTATCAACAGCTCTGGCTTCAAACGCCATTTTTCCGATCCCTTTCTTCCCATATTTTATCGAGTCTATTCCCCATTCCACCCATCTTCTCTTGGAGCATTTTTTCTTCTTGTGCTGTTCGCTCATCTCTTCTTTTCCAGATATCGTCAGCTTGAGCGATAGCGCCGGTCCGATCCCTTTCTTGCCATATTCTATCTGCTTCTGAAGAAGCATCTCCTCTTCGTTGAGGCTCTTCTGTGACCCGCTTTGCCGGCTCATCTCTTGGAATTTCCGGTCTTCTTTCCTGTCCCCCGCTAGATATTCCCGATTGATTTGAAAGATCGAGGGTGTTGGTTGGGAGCATCGCTTGTTGTTCTTTTTCTTCTTCTCTACTTCCACTTCCCATTCCCTCTCTTGTGTACCCCTCTCTTCCGTTTCGCCTATCATCTCTCCTCGCTTCCAATGCTTGTTTTTTTGCCCCTTGTGATAGTGCTTTTTTGCCGCCAGGCAACATTTTTGCAAGCGTCCCGCTTCTATCCTGCGCAGCTAGGTCTTCAACCCAAGAAACGCCGATATTTATCATAACGTTTGCGGTCCATGCTGGAAGCGCGTTGAGTACCGGAATAAGTTTAATGATAACTGTTATAATGAACGCGATAAGTCCAGTGGCACTTGATTTCCCTTCGGCTGATATTTTAACGAATTTTACTCTTTTGAATCGAAACCATAGCCAGAATCCGAAAATCACAGCTATATCAATGAGCCAGTTGAGAATAACTCCTATAAAAAGGATTTCGTCAAGAAAATTGACCAAAAATTGCACCAAATCAATAATAAGCGCGAAAAAAATCAAAAGCGCAGCCGCTCCCGGCGTGATTCTTGGTTTTATTTCCCTTACTTCCTTCGCTAGAGTAAAAAATTTTCGCAGCATCTTGAGTGGGGTGAGATAGGACTTAGTGATTATCCCTGTCCAAGTCCTGCGAGCTCTTCTTTTGCTTTTTGTATGGCAAGAAGCTGGGAAGGGTTTGAGGTGATGATTTGATCTTCAGTGTATGAGGCGATAATTTTTATGGCCACATGTTTTGTTCCCGCAAAGAAAATTCCCTCTCCCACATCAGATTCGAGGAGGAGATATTTTTCTTCGTCAGTAAGCGAGAATGTTTTCTGGAGGATATCAATTGAAGAAGCGGACTGTTTGAGAAGGATTTGGATCGACGAGTTGGTGATAATCGGGAGTCCATAAGGAGAGCGGAGGAAGTCATCGACGTCCTGGGTGATAGTTGCAAGTCCCAAATAATATTTTCGGCATCGTTTTGCGAGGCCAAGGAGGAATGATGCTGTATCTTCGGATTTCATCATCCACCACGCTTCATCGATTACCAAGAGGCGTTTCTTCAGCTCTTTTCGAATAGCGTTCCAGATATAGTGAGTGACGATGTACATTGCCACAGGCTTTAGTTCATCTTCCATATCTCTAAGAGAAAACACCACGAATTTTTTGTTGATGTCGATGTTTGTTGGCTTGTTGATAAACCCTGCCCACGTTCCTTTAGTAAATTTGGTAAGTCGCTGTGCCAATGACTCCCCTCCTTCCATTCCCGCGAGAACCAATTCGAAGTCGGATAGGAGCGGAGGTTCGATGTTTGAGAAATCAGAATCGGCAGTGATGTCTTTGAGTGCGTAGGTTTCGGTGATAGCTCGGTCTATGACAGCGTCTTCTTCCGGAGAAAGTCCTCCAAGCATAAGACGGAAAAGCCCAACCAAGTTCACAATATTCGAGCGCAAGACGTCTGCTTTTGATTCATCAGGTCGAGGTGCTGGCAGATCGAACGGATTGATATGATGTTCAGAATTAAGAGAAATGTTGAAATATCTTCCGCCTGTTGCTTCCGCCATATATTCATATTCTTTTTCCGGGTCAATGACCAAAACATCCGCGTCGAACATAAGGGTTCGAAGGATTTCAAGCTTGGAAGCGTATGATTTTCCAGAACCAGCCTTAGCAAACGTCACTGAATTGTAGTTTTCAAGGGAAAATCGGTCGAAAAGCACAAGGCTTGAATTGTGGCGGTTTATTCCATACAAAATTCCTTTGTCGGATGAAAGGTCGAATGAGATAAACGGAAAAAGGCTTGAAAGAGGAGAAGAATTTAATTTCGAGTGCACTTCCAAGAGATCTTCTCCTACCGGAAGCACGGTCTTGAAGCCTTGTTCCTGCTGGAAAAGCGCCGGTTTCAAATACACTAGTTTTGCTTCGAGAATTGATTTGATCTCCGATTCTATCTTATCGAGTTCCTCATTTGTTTCACCATAAACGGAAATATAAAGACCGACGTCAAAAAGTTTTTCCTGCGCCTGCTGGAGGCGGTCCCGCAACCCTTCAAGGTCCTGATAGGCGGTATCGAGCACTGGGTCGCGCACCAATCCTTTTGACTGTCTCCCGGATATTTGGCTTTCCACCTCCGCAACTTTTTTCTGGAAAGTACGCAACACTTTCGCAGTCTCGATCGGGTGCACGAATATTGAAATGTCGAAAACTTTATCGAGATTTATGATTGGAGAAAACCAGCTGTCAGAGAGAAATCTTGGATAGGAAATGACGAAGAATGTGCGAACGATCTTGTCTCCGAGATTCAGTTCGCGCGGAGTTATTTTAAGGGCGGACGGAGCGATAATATCTTTAAGTTCCAATACTCCAGATTCATAAATCTCTTGCGGCAAAATAGGCGCAATTTTCGGCACGGTATTTTCTTTTTTTCCAAATAGGTTGCTTAAAAGTCCCATACTATTTTGAAATTATTCAACATGAATCGGCTTTTCGGTGTCTCCTGGATTAAATATCTTGTAGAAGAGTTCGACGATTTCCTCCGTGCCAAGTCCGATGGTTTTGACTCCGCAACGAACAAGCCCTTGCGAAACAATACCAACTCTTTGTTCGAGCTGTGTTCTGTTTTCTTCAAAATCCCTTTTCTTTGAGAGTTCTGCTTCTGTTTTTTTCTCCCGCCTGAATACTTTCATTATTCCCTCCCCTTTTGAATTCAACACGGAAGGATTGAAAGGGACAATTATGAAAAAACTTTTTTTCATAATGTTGGCATTGTCACTGAAGCTTTTCACGAAATCGATATATTCGCGTGTCTGAATTCTCATAAGGTCCCCTGTCTGGGCCTTGTATCTTTCTTCCAAGAGCGCGATATATGGGCGAATATCGTACTTTCGTGATTGAAGAAACATCTGCACCGAAAAATCAAGAGAGTTCAAAAAATTTTGAAATTGAATAATGATTCCGGCCTGTTCATCAGAGGATTTGAGGGCAAAGTTTACCGAAGAGGCGAGAAGAATTGTTCTCATTCCTCCATCTTTAAGCACCACGATTCCATCGCGAATTTCTTCTATTGGTACAAATGCTTGGGTTGCTTCGCTTGTTTGAGACGCCATAGGTTACATTATAGACGGCGAAGTCACTCGTTACAACGGATAAATCTGTTTTTCAGCTAAATATCAGCGATCTTCTCTTCTTCCGAGTGTTTTTGTCTCTTTTGAATAGATGGTACCCTTTTCCCTCTCGTTTATATCAAGGCTCCAAGAGAGATCGCTTAGCTTGCTATCAGAGAGTTTAGGAACCCGAAGTGTCGGCTGTGAGGTTTCAACTTCCTCCTTCTTTTCGATTTTTTTGTCCTGTCTTTTCCAGATGTAGAGTTTTTTGCTGAAAAGATAATTAAAAGCGGCTTCGACAATAAGGATAAAAGGCTTTTCGTTCACTTTGTAGAAAGCGAGAGCGAGTGAAAAACCAGCGACAAGCAACATGAGAGCATAAGATATGTAAGAAGGCAGAAAAGCATATAGAAGATACGAAAACCCGGCTCCTCCGGCAAGATAGAGAAATTGTTTGACGGTAAGAGGCCCGAAAACTTTGTCTTCTATTTCGATGAATTGAGGGACTTGGAATTGCATAGTTGTTCGTTTTTAAGCTTTTGGCGGTTCTCGATAAGGATCAGTTGTGTATTTTGTGGGTGCAGCAGGTCGAGGTGGTGCGGGAGTTACCGGGGGTTTTTCGGCCACTTTTACTTCGGTGACAGGCATTTTCACAGCACTTGAAAGTTTTGCTTCCATAATGTCCATATGAGGTTTTATTTCGATGGAAGTTGGCTTAACAATTGGCGGTGGAGTTGGTTGAGGTGGTTGCGGGGTTGGCACGGGCGGTTGAGAGGGCGTTACTGCGGGTGTTGGTGTTGCGGGAGTGAGTTTGATCACCGCAGGAGGAACCGGTGTTTTTTCGACTGACAATAAGTGAGCTGTCTTTACTGGATTTTCGATTCCGTGAAGCACGTCTTCTTTTTTTAGAGCCGAGACATCTTCTTCTTGTTTTGTTCCGCTCAATTTCCTCATCGCGTCTCGGATAGGGAGGAAAATTTTCTCATTCAGTGCAGACACAACTGAAGAGATTTTTCCGTCGTCGAGCTCATCCCAATCCTCATCCTTCGCTATTTTTTTTAGTTTTCCTGTGAAGTCGCCGGCATTTAACTGGCCAAGAATGATCTGGTTAATGAGATCGTATATCACTCCAAGTTGGCTCAAATTCAGATCATTCTTTACTCCAATCTCCCGGATGACAGAAACCCAATCAGTATCTTTAAAAGCGACTTTAGTTACTGTATTGTCTTTGGTTATTTCGGCCAAAGCGTCGATTTGGTGGTCTAGATAGATAATCATAGTATTTGCTTAATAGGTTCTTGGATCAGGTCTCGGATCTCCAGGGTTGGGAACAAATGGAACTCCTCTTGCTGCGGCGTCTTCCATAGCGGTGGTTCTTCGTGCCCTCCATTTTATATCATCGGTAACATACTTTCTTGCTCTGATATTGCCGTCAGGTCCATTTAAGTTGTATGCAATCTGTGCCCTTTCCACGATCGTTTCAGGATGCATAATGTCCACACTTGTAAATACCCCGCCCCTATCCCTTTTCACTTTGAGTCCCAGTCGATTGTCTCTCCATTCTTTGCCAACTCTGTTATTGAGCCAGTAATCCATAGCGGTAGCGTCAGCTTCGGAGATTGGTCCATCGTTATGCTCAAAATCATCCGTGATGTTTCCGGCCGCATTCGCAGTATATCGTGCCATCTTTTCCGCCATAAGACCATCCTTATCCACGTCGTCAGCTCGGAATCCTTCAGAGATAATACCTTGCGCTGCATACTTTCGCTGAATTGAGCTATTTCTGACAGCGCCTCTGTTCAGCCAGAATTCGTGAGGTCCTTTACCGCTCATCCATCGCCTGTATCTTTCCTCGCCGGCTGCCATATAATCTTGATCCCCATGATGAAGCCTAGCGTATTCGTCTCTCTCTGCTTGGGTTAAACTACCACTCTGCAGTCTCAAATATTCACCCATCGCGTCTTCACCTCCATAGACATAGTGTTCGCCCACAGCGTCTAGGAGTTTTCCTCTCTCTTCAATGCCTTTTTCTCTCCAGTCTTTTTTCGAAACATCAATTCCGTACGCCATAGCTGTCGCGTCCATAGCTGCGGTTCCTTTTGCCAGTCGCAATTTTCTTTCAGCTGCAACACTCAAGAATCCCAGCCTTCTCGCGTCTTCAATCGGCCCATGGTCGATGTTTTCAGTAATTCTTCCGTCTTTGTTATCGGTGAAGAGATCCGGTGCGATTTGATGCATATGTTTGATCGAGAGACCCTTCCTCTTTTGTATATCGGTCGCCAATTTCTTATCCCATTTTCTCATACTTAACATGTTTTGGGCGTAAAGTTCATTTCTGGCCGCACCTCTTACCGCGCTGAAATCGACGACTTCTCCGGTCTCTTTTCCGTTTTTGTCCACAACGTTATATCTGCCTCCGTTCGAGAATGCTTCCTCGTATTTATCCAGCTCATTTTTGTATAATTTCGAAATAGCAATTTGACGGTCGAATTTTCCGTGTTTCAATTCATCCTTTTCCTGCTGGGTTAAATCGTCGCTTTTATCAATTGACTCTATATCTTGGTCAGTACTTGCTTCACCGATCATTTCCATATCGCGATGATTGAAGAGCCCCTTATTAGTTTTAAGCATTTCTATCTTCTCTGAACCGGAAAGTTTGCCCCAAGCCTGTTCCACAGCGTCTTTGTCCCCCTTTCTTAATCCCGCGATCACTGCGTCTTTCTTTCTGTTGCTCTCTTGAGCAGACCTAAGAACATGTTCCTCGTGGTAAACATCTTCAGCGCTTTTCTCTCCGCCGAATTTAGCATCTTTCAAAAAGCCGGTAGTCGAACCTCGAATCTTGGAGCCGACAATTCCTTGACCTCCAACAAGCCAGTTAAATCCTCGTGGAGCATTTGTATTCGCCCATTTCTCATCAAGACCTCGTGCCCACCAGCCGATTGTATTTCTCCCCACAACGCTCTGGAGCGCGCCCTTCCCTTTTTGCACCCACTCCATTGCCGCACTTGCTCCCTCGATTCCAATCTCATTTGCCGAGACAAGAGTGGTCATAATGAGGGTGTTGACGATTATATAATTGTAGAAGATTGCGAATATCGCGCCGAGTTCACTGCTGAGATTTGCATCGTTTGAAGCAGAGAAACTTCCTGGCGGGAGACTCCTCACAATTTGTATGGTGAGAAAAAGGAATAGCATATAGACGGGAGCAAAGAGCAGTTGCGGTACCAGTTTGCCCCAGTAGAGTTTTTCTGAGTATTTATCTCCTGGAACTGCCATAAGGGCAAATGCGATAGGAGAAAAAACCATACAAACAAGAAGCGTTGCCACTCGTGCTCCGAAGAGTGAAATAGAAGCAAGCAATACAAGAGCGGTGGTAAACATTACCATCGTGCCGAAAATGGTGGTGACGAGGATTCTGCTGAATGAAATCTTGTTGCCACTACTTTCGGCGACTGCGGTATTGCTTATTCGGTCTGGAATTCCTACGTTTTCTTTTCTCGGATCTGCTGTGTTGGCGCTTTCCACTAACCCGCTTTTAATAGTCGGAGAATTGTAATTATAAATTCCCTGAAGAGCCATCGCATTTAAAAATACAGATGAAATGCTTCCTGTGCGCGAGCCTGGGTCGATTATTCCTGACGTCAGTCCTGCGTTCGGCGGAGGAGCGGTGTCTTTCGCTATCTTGAGTGTGGCATTATAAAAACCGGTGGCGATGAGGTTCGAGGCGTCTATCATCACACTAGTAAAGAAGAGACTGAAATTGATAAGGAGCGCCATCACTATCACTCGTATCACCTGTTTTTTCGTCTCTACTCCAAGGTCCAAAATTGTAGCGATTGCGAGATAAAGAAGGATAAATATGAAAAATGCGTTCGCGATATCCCGAGCCGCTCTCCAAGCAACTGCTATAGTGCCTACCCTCTGGATGATTCCTCCCATTCCGGCTACTGTACCGGAGATTATGTAGTCAAAGAGAATGCTTACAATGAAGAGAAAGAGCGCGGCGAGGCTAAGGATCAGATTTCCCACCCAGAGCGCTGCGATATTAAGACACGCAACCAAACTAAATTTACTATTCCATGTGCAGCTTACATCACCCATAAGCCGATTCGAATCTGCCGTTGCTTGAGCGGCCTGGCCACTGTTCATGTTTACAGTTCCCGCAGCTTCCTTTATGTCACTATTTATGGCTGCTATTTTTTGTTGGTCTTCATTAACGGCTACCGTATCGCCCGCTGCCTGGTCGGCAGCTAATTTTTTCCTTGTTGCTGCAAGTTCTGCATTTAAACCATCCTGAATAACATTTATCCAACCCGTGTGGGTCAGTGTTTGGGCTGTACCGCTTCCTATAAAAGGTATCTGTGCTCCAAAAAGTTGCGCGGCTGACTGAGAAAAAGTACTGTCTCCAGTATCAACTGGTACAGCTGTATTGCCCGTTATGCGGTATTTAGTAGCTTGGTAGACAAAATACGTTTGTCCGTTTACTACATAAGGCCCATTAAGATCATTTGGATCGAAGGGTGCGGAACTACCTCCGATTGAATTGTAATTGAATTCTATCGTATGCCCACCTATTTGTACTGTGTCTGCCTTGACGCTTGCTCCTAAGGGGAAAATTATTCCTATTCCTATTACTAATAGAATAGTCATCAATGAGAAAACTTTTCTCGTCTCTTTAGAAGCCGGGAGTAAATTTTTTTGTTTCTGTCCCAGCACTTCTCCTTTTTGAATTTGTTTTTTTCTATCGAACATTTGATAAATTTTAATCGATTCTTCTCTATTATACGTTAAGGATTATTCTGGACTCCCTCCAATGCCTCACACTCATCCAGTTGCGTCTGCGCATCACCTTCGATTGTGCCAACTTGGCCTGTCAGAGACTGGATATCTTCCTCGAGCGTATTTCCGGTGTTTACATATTGGGATTTGTAGGTATTTATTATTGTGTTCGCGTCTGCTACGGTAGTCGCTGCTGTGAGAGCGTTTCGGATTTTTTGCAGAGCGTTTGCTTTCGTATTCACTATCGAAATTTCATGTGCGAGAGCAGTTTTCACCGGTGCTATGAGAGTTGAAAGAACGGTATCCGCTGAGTCGATTCTTCCTCCCGCAAGATTTTTATCACTGTCTGAAAGCGGCGGATCGAATGAAGGATCGAGCTTGTCTTCGTAACAGATTTTCACCTGCCCAATGAGGTTTTCCGCTTCATTCACCTTAGCGAGTGCCCCGGTAAAGAGGGTTAATCGGTTTGGATTTTTTGCTTTTGTGAGATTTTCATCAATCAAGGCAAGAGTGGGCCCTTTTGCTTGAGCGAGGGTGACGATATCTACTCCGCTATTCAAATCAGCAAGGAACGAAACTTGAGAAATGGTTCCGTTTTTATTTACCTTGCTTCTCGTTGGCGCACTTGTTCCACTCAAGCCTCCAGAACTGGTTGTCACCATATTTATGAGCTGGCCCATAAGAGCGCCGATAATCTCATTGATGTCGTGGACATTTTCAAGAGTGATAAGATCGCTTCCAAGAGCTTGATTTAGGTTTTCACGGAGAATGCTTCCGGGAGTGACGACGCTTTGGTGGTCACACGGAGAACCTTTGCTTCCATCGCACACTGTTTTTGGCTTAAAACCTTGTCCAGCCAAATACTCGAGTTCTTTGCGGTGCTCTTCTTCCTGCACTAATACGTTGTTTCTGTTTATCGCTGCCAGTGTTGCGCATTGGTAATTATTGCAATTTTGAGAAACGTCATAGAATCCTTGCAAGCCTCCGGCATAAAAATCTCCTCCAAGAAATTGATTTACTACTCCTTGTCCCTGCGCGAGAGCGCTTGTAAACACTGGCTGAAGGTTGAAATTTCCTGTACGCGCGCCGATGATAGCTTGGGCTATGAGTGGCCCGTAAGGTGTCTGGAGGAGCCCGCTTTTGGTGATAAAGGTCGCTGTAACATCATCTCCGACTTTTTCCATAAATCCTTTGAGATCGGTCACGAATGCGGGCGCGCCTTTGAAACCTGTATTTATCCACTGCACGATGCTCGTAGCGATCTGATGCACCATTCTTTCAGCGATCATTTTTGCGATGCCGTCGAGGGTGAAATCTTTCTTGACTTGAGCAGTTGTATTTGCGTGTGTACCAACTGCAGCTTTTTCGAGAATGTCGTTGGTGACTGGCACCGCTGTTCCCTTTTGCTTACCTGATTCCACATTCCCCTGCTGGACTATTGGTTGGACGATCGGATCTGCTGTTCCTGTCGATCCCGTCAAAAGTCCCGCTACTCCTCCAGCAGCTGTTATTCCAGAGCCGGAAGATCCCGAAGCTGAATCTGGTTGCGCGTAATCATCAAGGCTATTGAAGTTTTGTTCTGCTGTTGCCTGGTAATCTAATGCAGCTTCATAATTCTGGCGCGCAGTAGTGAATTCATTCAGAAAATCTTGATCTTGCTGTCTGATCGAGTCGTATGATTCTGCAGAAAGGGGCGGTATATTAGTCCCATTGTATCTATTGTAATTGGCGATGTCTTCATTTGCTTGAATGACATCGGCTGCTTGGATGCCCCCGTCGGCATCAAAAATGTAAGGATATTGGTCGTGAAAGTAATTTAACTTGCTACTCGCATCTGTAAGATCTTGCTCTGCTTGTGCAGTAGCTATTTGGGCTTCTAGAGCTTGCTGTTGCGCATTATCCACCAAACCCGCATTAGGAGGTGTATTAGAAAAACCCGAATTCGTATTTGTCGGAGACACGACACATTCACCGCTGGAACAGTCTACTGGACCATTGTCCTCTGGAGGTGGTGGCGCTGGGGCATCGTTGCTCGTATCAACAATTGGAGCTGAAGGTGCACCTTCTGGGGTGTCTACTTCTCTTCCTGGGGCCGTTCCAAGTCTAGGAACATCATAATATTTACCTGTTGAAAGGTCTCGAATAACGTTATGACCACCGCAGATCCCGTAGAGGTCATCACTTGTATGATTACAACCACTGTATACCTCATAGGTTACTCCGTTCGGGAGTGTGTGTTTTCCTTTGTCCCACATAGGGACATTAACGTAAGAAAAATTAGCAGGAATCGCTATGACTGGATCAGCATAAACCTCTTTAACGAGACAACCCGTCACAAAGAAAATTGCCCCAAAACAGAGTGTAAATGCAAGAAATTTTTTGATCGAGTCTCTCATGAATAAAAGAAGACCATCATACTTAATTATACGTGCTTACTGTGTGGGACGAAAGGTATAACCGTACTCGTTTTTGTTGAAAACTACGCCATTTTTTGAGAAATAGTCCTGAAGGTCGGCGATTGACGTCGTGAGCTCGGTTTCTGCTTCGGAATAAGCCGAAAGACTCTTCAAAGTGGTCAAAGGATCTTCAAAAACGACTTTCATCCTGCTCGCGGACTCTGCCAAATCAGTCAAGGCGTTCATAAAATGAATATGAAGTTCTGCGGCTGTCGGCGGAACGGATATTTTCATTCCCTGACTTACTATTGTGGTATACCGAGCGATGATTGGGTCGAGCTCTTTTAGTTTTTCTTTGTCCTCTCCCGCGAGAGCTGATTGGAGTATTGTCGTTTCGCTTTCCAATTTTATTTTGGTATTCAGAACGATAATTTTTCCAAGAATATTTCCGTAAGCTCTGATTGTCTCTGCGCTTCCATCCGGAAGTACTTTGAGTTCAGATGCGCTGTGACGCTTGTAGGTAAATGGAGTAATACTCTCTGCTGTTAAGTTACCGATGAGCGCATTTTTTTCCGCATCAGTGAGAGTTCCTCCTGACGGATTCGTTCCTAAATATTGCGCAAGAAATTCTCTTGAGAGTTTTTCGGTTGGATTGAGATTTTCTGTTTCGGAGCTTTGGATAATTTTTTGAATAGCCGCATCTTTCGAAATTTTATCATTCGGTCCTGCTAATTTCGGATCTCTTCCCTCTTTCACTTCTTCCCCGTCAGAAGTTCCGTCTTTGTCGGTGTCAGAACTACTGGGATCCGTTTTCCAAAGTTTTTCTTCCCAATCCTTGAGCCCGTCCTGGTCGCTATCTTTATTTATTTCATTTTCAGCCAGGACTTGGAGGTTTTGATTTTGAGTTTCCGTTTTAGAAGCGAATGGATTGCGAATTTTAGTCCAGTCAAAATTTTTAAAAAAGAAAGCACCGCCAACAACAAGGATTGCAATTACGAGGAGAATAATAATTTTGTTGCTTGGTCGGTTCATTGCTTGTTTGTATAGCACGAGAAACGAGTCAAAGACTCTTTTCTTGCTTTTATTGTACCAAGAAAAACTGCTCTTGCTTGTGGACAGGTTCGTCTTTTTGTCTGGTACAATGAGACCAATGGCTTTTATGAAAGTGTTATTTAAAAAGAAACGGATATGTGTCTTTTTTCTGCTTTTTCTTGCCTTTTTTTCTTTTGTTCAAAAAGCCGAAGCCTCTCACAATATAATTGATGGGTTGGTAGAAAGGCAGAATAATGGAACGCTTGATACGTATCTAAATAAAAATGCTGGTGGTATAAAAAATGCCCTTTCACACCTAGATTTGGCAGAACTGCAATATCTTCACGATAACTTATCACCGGCGCAATTACAGAAGGTTATAACTATCGCGGGGGGAGAAAAAAATCTGACTTTTGGAAATCAAAAGCCGAATGGCTACGGGGAACAAGATCCCATCCAGGGGACTTTCCCAGATGACGGAAGAACTGGAACTACTCAGGAAAGAAAGAATGCTCTTCTTACTGGTAATCCTAACCCCACTCCACCGACAACTTCTCCTCCTACCACCCCACCCGATGCGACAGGGACAACGCCCCCAGTTACTTCTCCAGCCGGTGTCAAAGGCGGGCCTTTTGGTGGAGCGATTCTCATCCCTCCGATTCGTTGCGATAACGGAAGTATTTTAGTGAAAATTGGTCCGCCAACTCCGGGGTTTTATCTTTGGACGCTCAAAACAAAAAGTTACGAGAATGGGCCTCCTGTGGCAATCGGGCAATGTCTTCTTGGGATGGCTTTGGTCACGCCCGTGCCTTGTACAGTAGGTGGTAAGCCTGTTGGGAAACCGGGACTTCCCATTCTTTTTCACGGTTCGAGTCCTCCAGGACCAATTTGCATGGGAGCAACCTCTTCCGGTTTTATCATGTCTTCTCAATCTCCTGCCAATTCTGCCTGCTCTGGAGGCAGTTGCCCTCTTTCTACTGGCAGTTGTACAAGCGGAACCTGCGGACTTGGTAGCGGGAGCGGCATTGGATCATTCGGTTCATCGATTGGGTCATCTGGATCTGGGGCTTTCGGGGGACTTCAGGGTATGCTTGTGAATTTAGCGGGAGGAGTTTTAGGAAATATTTTAGGAAAGCTTGGCCAATCCTCTTCGCAAAATAATTCTTCTTCAGGGACAGGGACAACAAATCCTCCCTCGACAATTTTTATGCCTTCCCCAGAAAGCAAGCCTTTTGGCGGAGCGGTGCTTTCCCTCGCTCATTGCGATAACGGAGTTTTGGTTAAAATAGGTTCGCCGACTCCTGGGCTTTATTTGTGGCAATCAAATCCTTTGAATGGGTTGGTAAATCCTCCTCGTCCTATCGGATATTTGAAAGGAACGGCGTCTGTTTCTACACCGTGTCTTGTCGGCAATACTATTTCAGGACGAGGGCTTCTTATGCTTTCAATGACTCAAATAGTTTTGGGTCAGACTCTTCCATAACTTCTACAAGTTTTTTCCACTGAAGAAGCGTGAGGTCTTCTGCTCGCGCCCTTTCTCCAATTTCTACTTTCTTAAATATATTTTGCATGAGTTCTTGGGAGATATTTTTGTTTGTCCGCAAATTATTTTGAAGCTGTTTTCGTTTGCTTCCAAATCCTGCTTTTAAAAGATCGAAAAAAGTTTCTTCGCTTATTCCGCGGAAAAAATCTTTTGAAATGTTTTCAATCGCGAGAATGGCTGAATCAACAGCTGGGGAAGGAGTGAAGCTCCCCGCTTTTACGATGCCGATTATTTTGGGGGTGCCGTAGGCTTTCACACTCATTGAGAGAATGCTTTCTTTGCCATCTCGCGCGACGATTCTTTCTGCGACTTCTTTTTGTAGCATGAGGATCATTGTACTTGGCTGGGTCACTTCCGAAAGAAATTTTCTTATAAAAATGCCTGTGATGTAGTAGGGAATGTTTGCGACGAGCTTGTAGGAATTAACTTGTAGCTTGTAGGAAGAGGGCTCGAAATTCAGAATGTCGCCGTGAACAAGCGTGAAATTGCCCGAGGCAATTTCACGCTGGAATTTTTCCTCCAAAAACGGAATCAGTCTGTCGTCTTTCTCGACAGCGATAACTTTTCCCGCCTTTTCAAGAAGAAGTTCAGTCAGAGTTCCTTTTCCCGGGCCCACTTCAAGAACTATGTCTTCATGGGAGAGTTTTGCAGCCGTTACGATCTTTTCGAGCGCGGGCTTTGAATTTAAAAAGTTTTGTCCGAGTGATTTTTTCGCTTCCATATTAATCCAGATAAATTGTTTTTACTCTTCCCTTCTCGCGTTCGGCTCCAATTTCGTTTATAAGCCCTTCGTCAATGTCAGTGATGAATTCCGAAGGAATACAGACATTTTTCCCTCCGAAAATAGTTCGGATCGAAGCGTGAGTAAGATACACTTTTTTCTTTGCTCTGGTCAATGCAACGTAAAAAAGCCGTCTTTCCTCCTCCGCTTCTTCCCTTGTTACGCTTTCTTCATCGAGCTTTTTATGAGGGAACAGATCTTGTTCAAGTCCGCAAATAAACACATATTCGAATTCGAGCCCTTTCGCAGAATGGACAGTCATAAGCTTTACGCCAGTTTTTTCTTCCGTCAAAGAATCTTGATCGCTCGCAAGCGACGCTTCCTCAAGAAGTTTTTCCATGCCCTGTCCCGGCGCCAAATTATCATACTTGGTCGCGAGGCTCACGAGTTCCCTCAAGTTTTCAAGTCGTTCCTCTCCCTCTGCTGTATCTTTTTTCAAATATTCTTCGAGCCCGCTTTTTTGGATAACAAGTTTAATGGCATTGCTTGGTTTGAGTGTCTCACCAGCTGATTTTATTTCCGCGATAAGTTCCCGGAAATCCTGCATTTTTCGTTTCATCACTTCAGAAAGCTCGTTTTCTTTCCCTTCAAAAATTTTAGCGAGGGTAACTTTTCCAATTCCCCGGGGCGGAGTATTTAAAACTCTCGCAAGATCCGAAAGGCTTTCGGGATTGAAAGCGTAACGTAAATATGAGAGCGTATCTTTCACTTCTTTTCGTTCAAAAAATCTCGTACCCAGAAGCTGATATGAGACATTAAGCGCAAGAAAGATTTCCTCCAACGCTCGTGATTGAAAATTTGCCCGGTACAAAACTGCGATCTCTTTCGGGTCAACACCATTTTCAATAAGTTTTTTGCATTCGCTGGCAATGAAACTTGCCTCGTCGCTTTCGTCGTAGCTTTGGTAGACCGTTATTCTTTCACCCTCCTCGTTTTTGGTGAACAGATTTTTCTCTTTGCGGATCTCGTTTTTAGCAATGATCTGGTTCGCTGCAGAAAGAATCGTCTGGGTTGATCGATAATTTTCTTCGAGGAGGATTATTTTCGCGTTTGGGTAATCTTTTTCAAAATTCAAGATGTTTTGGATATTCGCCCCACGCCAAGTGTAAATATTTTGATCAATATCTCCAACAACGCAGATATTTTTCTTTTCTCCCGTGATGAGGCGTGACATTTGGTACTGAACGGTGTTGGTGTCTTGGTATTCATCAATGTGAACGTATGAAAAACGATTTTGATACTTTTCCCGCACTTCTTTGTTCTCTTTGAGAAGTTTTGTACTCACGAGAATTAAGTCATCGAAGTCGAGTGCCTTTTCTCGAGCCAGAATTTTTTCGTATTCATTCCATACAGATGAGACAATTCTCGGGAAATATTCATTTCCTACCGATTCCGCGTACGCGCTCGCGGTTTTCATCTTTCCTTTCTCTTTTGAGATCACTCCCTGAATTTTCCCTGGTTCCATGACCAAGGAATTCACGTTACTCTTCTCCATCGCCTCTTTGACCGCTCGTTTTCCGTCTCCTTTGTCAAAAATGCTGAAAAACTTTGGCAAACCGAGAAGTGTTGCGTTTTCTTTTATAATTGAGACTCCAAGCGAGTGAAAAGTAGAAACAAATGGCATCGTCCCATGGCTTTTGGTGATGTTGTGACTGCGAAGAAGTGCTTCTACCCTGTCCCGCATCTCCCGAGCAGCCTTGTTAGTGAAAGTTATCGCCAAAATTTCTTCCGGTCGCACCCCTTTTTCAGCTATGAGGTATAAAATTCGGTGAGTGATGGTCTTTGTCTTGCCTGCGCCGGCTCCGGCGAGGATGAGAAGTGGTCCGTCTACAGAAAGAACTGATTCTTTTTGCTTCTGATTGAGGCCTTGAAATAAATCCATCCCGACACTATACCCCATGAGATAATTAATCCCAAATTTTTACATAAACATGTGCCTGATATCTCACGGGGTATATCACGGAGAAGAAATTCTTCGAAAAAATTGCTCTTTTTGCCAATTTTTTCCACCATTTTTCTCGTGTAATGTCTATCCACAGATGGTATTGACCCGAACTTCCTACTTAGTATACTTGGGAGGTGCATAAATGAGTGATTCGCTGTTATATGGCTCTGTGAAGCCATTTTCTGTAAAGAATATGCACAGCTTTCCTTCGGGAAAGTAGGTAAAAGAAACTATTTGAAGCAAAGAAACACACATCCCGATTCTCTTTTTTCTTTTCTTGCTCGAAAATTAAAGAATCAGGTCATACGTTCGGTCTTTTTGGGTATTTTTATCCCAGTTGCTGTTTGTATTTGTGTCATTATAGCCTCACCAAATGAAGCAAAAGCCAGCTTCTTGTCAGCTTTATCGAGTGTTTTCGGCACAGATACCCAGGCAGAGACCCCCGATACACCGGTAAACTCCCAAAATATGCCCCTTCTTCAAGCTTCTGTCTCTGCGGGGCTTGATTCCATGAGAAGCACTGGTGATATTAGCGTTGAAAAAGACTCTCTTTTGCCCGAAACGGGGCCTTCTGGGAGCATTGCTGATATCGAAGGGTCGCAATCAGATCAAATCAGCACATATATAGTGCGAGAGGGTGATACTTTACCAGCCATCGCCAAGATGTTTGATGTTTCAGTGAATACTATTGTTTGGGCCAATGATATTAAAGGTGGAAAGATTATCCCAGGAGAGACGCTGGTCATATTGCCCGTTTCCGGAGTTACTTATGCCATAAAAGAAGGAGATACTCTAAAAACTGTTGCAAAAAAGTTTAATGGAGATGAAACAGAAATCATTCAATTCAATGATTTGCCTCAAGACGGAACTCTTCTTGTTGGCGCCGAAATTATCATTCCTGACGGAGAAATAGACACTCCTGCGCCAGTTTCCAAACCTAAATCCGGAACTTCGAGGATCGTGAAAGGTTACAGCGGTCCGAAATATGCAGGGTATTATATTCATCCGATTATCGGTGGACACAAGACGCAGGGACTTCATGGGTATAACGCTGTTGATATTGGCACTCCAATCGGTACTCCAGTCCGCGCAACAGCTGCAGGCACTGTTATTATTAGTAAAACGTACGGATGGAACGGAGGATATGGCCAGTACGTTGCCATAAAACATTCAAATGGAACTGAAACTTTGTACGCGCATTTGAGTAAAAATTTGGTGAAGGTCGGACAACGGGTTGAGCAGGGAGAAGAGATCGCTCTTACTGGGCTCACTGGCAAAACGACCGGACCGCATCTCCACTATGAAGTTCGCGGAGGGTACAATCAAGAAGCAGACTATTGATTCTAGATCAGTTTCTTCGGCCGGTACTGAAGAGCTTCGAGAATATGCTTCTCTTTTACGCTCTCGCTTTCATCGAGATCTGCGATTGTGCGCGACAGTTTCAGTACTCGGTGGTACCCCCTTGCTGACAGGTCGAGTTTTTGGGCTGAAGCATTGAGAAGTTCTTTCACTTTTTGCTCGAGGACAATTATTTTTGCGAGGTCTCTCGCTTTTATCTCGCTGTTAGTACTTCCAGCGCGTCCTATTTTTTCAAATCGCCTTTTCTGAATTTCCCGCGCTCTCTCCACTCGTTTTTTCACGCTTTCCGTCTCGCTTTTTTCTTCCCGCTCACTCCCGAGTTTTCCGTAATCTACTTTTGAAACTTCAACCCACATATCAATTCGATCCATCACAGGGCCTCCGATTTTTCTTTGGTATCGTGAAATAGTGATCGGCGAGCAAACGCATTCTTTTCCTTTCACTCCCCAATTTCCGCAGGGACATGGATTCATTGCGGCAATCAAAATAAAATTCGCCGGAAATGTGGCGGAACCTTTTGCACGGGAGATGGAAATTTCTCTTTCTTCGAGCGGTTGTCGCAAGGAATTAATCACTCGTCTATCAAACTCTGGAAATTCGTCTAAGAAAAGCACTCCTCGGTGCGCAAGCGTTGCTTCTCCTGGTTTAGGAGTTACGCCTCCGCCGATGAGCGAGACATAGGATGAAGTGTGATGCGGACTTCTGAAGGGAGGATTGGTAACGAGGTCGCCGCGAAGTGCTCCCGCCACAGAGTGGATTGCCGTGGTTTCAAGAGCTTCTTCAAATGAAAGAGGAGGCAAGATGTGAATGAGTGCTTCGGCGAGCATTGTCTTTCCTGTTCCCGGCGGTCCCCACATTGCGATATTGTGTCTTCCAGCTGCAGCAATCTCGAGCCCTCTTTTCGCTCCTTCTTGGCCTTTTATGTCGGCAAAATCGTTGAAATCTTTGGGAATTTTATGAAGAAGTTCTGTTTTGGAAGTTTCTGGAATTTTCCGGATTTCGATCACCGAATCCTCTCGGTCTTTACTCTTTCCTTCCTGAACGTGGCCGATAATTTCTTTTAAACTTTTTGCTCCGAATATTCGAATACCTTCAATAAGCGCCGCTTCCCGGGCATTTTCTATGGGCACGTATATTTCTTCGAATCCTTTTTGTTTTGCTTTTTGTGTAAGAGGCAGAATTCCTTTTACGCTCCGGAGCTCCCCATCCAAAGAAAGTTCGCCAAGAAAAATTTTCTTTCCCGGGTTGAATGAAATGTCTCCAGATGCAAGAAGGTATGCGAGTGCGATCGGCAGATCAAAAAGCGGTCCTTCTTTTTTCACGTCTGCCGGCGCGAGCGAGACCACCACCTTTTGGTTTTTATTTTTCGGAGATTTGAAACCGGAATTTTTTATCGCCGCTCCCACTCGATCGCGGGATTCTTCAATTCCTTTGTCGGGGAGGCCCACTATAGAAAAAGAGTGGAGTCCTTTTGAGAGATCCACTTCGATCGTTATGATCTGCGCGTCGAGGAGAGTTGTTTGAGCGCTGTAGACCTTGGCAAAACTCATAGAGTTATGAGTTTACGTGCTTCATACAGGTTGTCGCAGCCGGATTTGCTTCAAGTTTTTTTGCTTCTATTGGCAGATTACAAACACTGCATTTGCCGAAAGTGCCGTCAGCAATTCTTTGGAGAGCCGATTTCACTTCGTTATATCTGATCTCAAGATCTTTCAAGATCGCCGTATTTTCTTCGAATGTTTCAATACTGTCTGCGACTTCGTTCTCATCTGATTGGAGAGTGTTGAGGTCAGTAGGAGTAGGTTGCCAATCTTTGGGATTGTCCGGATTTTTTCGCCCGACAGTTTTCAGCTCCGATTCAAGGAGCGAGAGTTCTTTTTCGAGGGCTTTTTTGTACTCTGTTGTGTCTGTCATAGATAAAATGATAGCAAATTACTTTTGAGAAAGACAATTAATTATTTTTTATAAGTTCTCGTGCTCGGATGCGATTCGAAACTTCTTTCACAGTATCTTCGTTGGACGTGATAAGGATAGTGTTTTTATCGAGGAAAGAATAAAGAAATACAAATTCACCCGTTTCCTTATCCTCTACTGCTCGTGAGTCGCTATTCCCTATGATGGCATCGCTCCATGTGCCGTTGCCGTATTTTGCTCCTGGAGCAAAGTCGCTTGCCTTTGGCGCTTCATCGAGAAAGAGAGGCCCAAGCTCGGTAAACATCGTTTTTTCCCAAGTGAGCATTCCCGCAAATGCATTTTGATACGAGTCAACTTTGAGAATTATGAAAAGTTCATTCTTTTTGAATGAGTGCATTCCGAGGACATATGTAGGACTTATTGAGCGCGAAAGATTCCCCGGAATTGTAGAGGAGAGAGCTCCTAGGAATTCTCCCGCAGGGATATCTCTTTTTGTCAGAGGGTCTCCGGTTTGGAATCGGATATTTTCTACGGCGCCTATTTCTCCTGTACCTGTTTGTTTTTCTGACTGGAGTGCGGAAATAATATTTTGCCGCCGTAGATTTGGAATCGGAATAATTTTTTCCGCGTCCGCAATGAGAATCGGATTTTCAGCAATGCGAGTTTCTGCGATCGGAACTGGTTTTTGTTCAAAATGAAAGAAAAGGACGATGCCTACGGCCAGCAAAACAAGGACGACGCTTATAACAGTGATCCAAACATTTCTTCCGGAAAAAGAGGATTCTTTGGCGATCTCGACATTCTGTTCGCGTTTTTTTGCTTCGGCGAGAGCGATCGTGATCATTGAAGCTTTTTCTTTATTCACCGCGCCTGCGATATCATCTTGGTAAGTGCGTAGCGAGGATACTCCCGTTTTCACCGGAGGATTTATCGGTGTTGGTTGTGCAGGTGTGATTGGAGGAACAGGATTTTCCATGGATTATAGTATACAAGGAGAATGAAAACCAAAAAAGGGCGCGCGGCCTACTGGCCGCGCGCCCTTTTTCCCCTCTTTATTTTATCTTCGGCTTTATGAAACTCGGATCAGCATCTTTGAGCGAAAGCTTAATTCTTCCCTTCTCATCAATGTCTTTCAAAATAACGGGAATTTTGTCTCCCTCTTTCAGATAGTTTCCAACGATATCGATTCTGAATGGAGCAATTTCAGAAACGTGCACGAGCCCTTCTGTTTGTCCTGCAAATCGGACGAACGCTCCGAATTCCACCACCTTCGTGACAACTCCTTCGAATCTTTCTCCCCTCTTAAATTCCCGAGTCATATCAGAAATAATCTGGGCTGCCATCTTTGCTCCATCTGATGAACCCGTGATAAACACCGAGCCATCATCTTCAATATCAATTTCTACTCCTGTTTTCTCTTTGATCTCTTTTATCATCTTTCCTCCAGGACCGATGACACTTCCGATCTGGTCTTGTTTGATCTTGATGATGATAATTTTCGGAGCGTTTGAAGAAATTTCTGTTCGCGGAGCAGCGATTTCTTTTGTCATTGCATCGAGAATAAAGTGCCGAGCATTTTTCGCTTTCTCAAGTGCTTCTTTCAAAATAAAGATCGGCACGCCATCAACTTTCACATCCATTTGAATCGCGGTAATTCCCTTTTTTGTTCCCGCCACTTTAAAATCCATATCTCCGTGGTGGTCTTCCGGTCCTTGAATATCAGTGAGTACTTTGTATTTGTATTCTGTTTTCCCGCCACTCTTTACAGCAGAGAGCATAAGTCCTGATGCGATGCCGGCAACCGGTGCGCTAATCGGCACTCCCGCATCCATAAGAGCGATAGTAGAAGCGCATGTCGATGCCATTGATGTTGAGCCATTTGATGCGAGGGATTCTGATACGATGCGGATTGTATAAGGAAAAACTTCTTTTGCAGGGATGACTGCAAGAAGCGCTTTTTCTGCAAGTGCTCCGTGGCCGATCATTCGTCGATTTGTCCCGCCCATTCTTCCTGTTTCTCCTGAAGAAAAGGGAGGGAAATTGTAGTGATGCATAAATCGTTTCTGCCCCTCTATTTCCATCCCATCGAGAATTTGTGAGTCTCCTGGGCCTCCGAGAGTGAGCGCAGAAAGGACGTGCGTTCCTCCTCGGTAAAAGATTCCAGTTCCGTGAATGATCGGAGAAATTCCTCCAGCTTGCACATACAGCGGTCGAACCTCATCCATCTTTCGTCCATCAGGCCGTCGTTCTTTTTCGATCGCTTCTTTGTGAAGGAGGTCGTTGATCTTGTTTTCAAAATGTTCGAATGCAAGACCGAATTTTTCGTCTTTTCCAAATTTTGCTTCGAGATTATTCTTCCATTCCTTTTTGAGAGCATGAATATGTTCGTGTCCTGCTCCACTGAAGACTGCTTTCTCGAGTTTGCTTGAAACAGTTTCTTCGTACAATGCTTTCATCGCTTCTGAAAGAATTGGAAGCGCAATTTCTTTTTTCGGTTTACCGATTTCCGTTATGATTTTTGCTTGGAATGCTTGGAGTTTCTCGATTTCTTCAGAACACTTTTCAAGTCCGGAAGCGATCACTTCGTTTTCGATTTCTTTTCCTCCCACTTCGATCATGTTGATGTTGCTGTCTTTTCCGCAGGCAAGAAGATCGAGCTCGAAGTCCGTTGCGTTTCGATTTTCGTAATTTGGGTTTATCAAAAATTCATTCGCCCCGAGCTTTTTTCCAACTCGAATCGCACTCACCGGTCCTGCCCAAGGAATATTTGAAGTGCCGAGCGCGAGGGAAGATGCGAGAACGGCGAGCACATCTGGGTCTTCAGTATCAATAGAAAGAATGGTAATCACCACCTGCACTTCATTTCGTATTGCCTGGTTGAAAAGCGGTCGGATGGTTCGGTCGACAATTCTTCCCGAAAGGATTGCTTCATCAGTCGGCCTCCCTTCTCGGCGCATAAATCGACTTCCGAGAATTTTTCCCGAAGCATAAAATCGCTCTTCGTAATCCACTGTCAGTGGAAACCAATCGCCGTCTTTCTCGTGTTCCGACATAACTGCTGTCGCGAGGACGACAGTATTCCCACATCGCACGATGGCCGAGCCGTTTGTCTGGTCGGCGAGGTCGGTAAATTGGGCAGAAATTACCTTGCCTCCAATCTCAATCGAGTATTCTTTTTTCTTCATATAGAAAACGTGTAGATGATCCCCAGATTTTAGATTTCCATGGGCTCGGCCCTGAAATCTACCTGTCTGAAGACCATACTTATTGAATAATAGAGTTAGTGTAGCAAAATGCTTATAAAATGCACGTGCAACAAAAATCCGCACCTAGTGGTGCGGATTTTTGTTGCATTGAGAATTTTATCCCCGGCGTGGGCCACCTTGGCTCAAGAGATATTTCTTAGGATTTTCGCAAAGGTCGATAAAGTCATCCGACGCTTCGACAAGCTTCTGTGAAGTAGATTTCCCGAAGGCCATCACTTCCACTTGGCATCCCTCGTTTACTTTTAAGTATTCGATGAGCGGAACAAAGTCCCCGTCTCCGGAAACGATGATAACTGTGTCGAGCTTCGGCGCCGCCTTGATAGCATCCACCGCAAGTCCGACGTCCCAGTCTGCTTTCTTGCTTCCTCCAGCGAAAATCTGGAGATTTTTTGTCTTTGTTTCGATGCCGACTTTTTCAAGCGCTTCGAAAAAGGGCTTTTCCTCACCGCTTTCCGTGGTGATGACGTAGGCGACCGCTCTGATGAGCGCTCGGCCCGCAAGTCCGTCTTTAATGATCTGTCCGAAATTGACCCGAGCGTGATACAGATTTTTCGCGCTATGGTAGAGGTTCTGTGTATCTATAAAAATACCGACTCTCTGTTCTTTGTGTTTAATTACTGTCATATAAAATTAATTATTACGTATAAAAAGTATACTGCTTCCATGCTGAAAGACGAAATCGACCGATTAAAATGAAACTGCGAAAAAAATGACCCTCGGAAGGGTCATTTTTTTATTTTGCCTTCTTGATATCGAGATGTTTGAGGATTGCAGAGTGTCTCTTTGGATTTTTCTTCAAAAGATATGCCATGTGAGTCTGTCTGTCTGCTACCATCTGGAGAAGTCCTCGTCGTGAGTGGTTGTCCTTTTGGTGTTTCTTCAAATGTCCTGCCAATTCAGCAATTCTCTTCGTGAGAAGAGCGATCTGTACTTCAGGAGAACCGGTATCCTTATCGTGGATCCGTGTTTCTTTCATTACCCGCTGTTTCTTTGTCTTTGTTAACATGGTCCCAGTATGGTATCACGAAACCTGATTTAATGCAAGCCCCCTTCCTCTAGTTAGGTTAGATTCCAGAGGGTCTCGTATACGGCTCTTAATCCTTCCGCCATACTCCTGCTTCGTATAATAACAGCATGTTCCTTGCCCTTTTCGAGCGAAATCATGGAAATATTGTCCCCATAAATATCGAGTTCATTTTTGAAATCATACGATTTGTCAGAAATAAATTTTATTCTCCTCATTTCCCTCTGATTTTTCTCTTTTGTGAAGAGAGCGGTAGCTTTGGAGGTGTTTGGCATAATTCCACGCGTGGGAATACCAAGAGTTGTTCTTTTTTGCCAGTAGCTGTCTAAAAAATTCTGATCAAGACTTTCGTCTAAAGATTCAGCAGAAGCAAAAGAAATAATTTCCTTCGGCCTGTCTTTGAGGGTGTCATTGAGTACTTCCTTTACTCCCTCAACTCCTTCATAGTAGAGAACGACTGGTTTTTCATCGACTTTGGTGAAGTTTGCTTCGAATTCTTTTTTCAAAAGTCCTGCTCGTTTGATCGTTTCGGCTAGTTCTTCATGTTTGAGTTTAAGCTTGCCCACGAGCTCTGAATACTCGACTGGCACAAAATATTTTGTAGCGTCACTCTTCTTAGCTCTGATTCTTATAAAACCCTTGCGAGAAAGTCGCTTCAATGCCTCATAGGCAGTAATCCTATTGAGGTCAGCTTCCTTGGCGATAGTACTTGCCGAAGCCGAACCAAGTTCCAGAGCAGCCAAATATACTGCTATTTCAGCCTTTCGCAGACCGAGCTCTCTTAAAAACTCACTTATTTCTGTTTTTATGCCCATAGTTGTAGTTTAACATTTACAACTATATATGTAAATATCATTCTAAAAAAGCCAATAAATAATGGATATTATTAACAGTTCGTAGAATTATCAAAAGTTTAGTAATTCTAAATTTACCAAAAGATATTTTTGTTCTAGCCTATGCGAAGTTCTTTGACAGGCATCGTGCTTGTCTCGATCAGCTTTTAGAACCCAATCTAAGGAGATCGTCGTGGAGATGATAGATACAGTTCCAATTCTACAAGGTGCGGATAGGGATAAACCCCTATTGCAACAGCTTAGATGCAAATGTGGCCACAGGCAGTTTTCTGTGCATCGCGGCATTGATTCAGCAAAATCGATTGGTCTTACTGTGGCTTGTGAACAATGCTCTCTAGTCTTGTTTGTGGGATTTGAGAGATTTGACGGTAGCATGCAAATTCGCATCCCGTCTGGAGATGTTTTGTCGACCTCTTTCTTTAAGAGTATAGGTCTTTAATTTTGAAACCAGTGTGCTTTCGCGGCACTGGTTTTTTATTTCTCAGAATATTGTGCGACAGTGGTGTATAATAAAATAATGGCGAATTTAGATGAACTCAAAAAGGAATTTCTCCAATACGTTGAAATTGACAAGGGACGAAGCAAAAAAACCGTTGAAAACTATGAGCGCTACTTAACTCGCTTTCTTCAGTATTCGAAACTCAAAAAACCAACCGATATCACGGATTCCGCTGTCCGGGAATTCCGGCTTTGGCTCAATCGCCAGAGTGCAAAACCGACTCGCGGTGATTCCGATACGCTCAAAAAGAAAACCCAGAATTATTATCTCATCGCTCTTCGCTCATTTCTCAAATATTTAGTCTACCGAGGCATTCCTTCCCTCTCGCCGGACAGGATTGAGCTTGCAAAGGTGCCAGAGCGCTCGATCGATACCATTTCTTCTGAAGAACTCTCTCGCGTCCTTAAAGCGGCAGAGGGCGATAGTCTCAAACAGCTCCGTGACCGAGCCATTCTTGAGATGCTTTTCTCCACCGGCCTTCGAGTATCAGAACTTTGTAAACTTCCTCGGGATTTGGACATTAGCCGAGACGAATTCTCTGTCCGGGGGAAAGGTGAGAAGGTTCGAGTAGTATTTCTCTCAAAAACTGCAAAAGAAATGCTTCAAAAGTATTTGAAAAAGCGAAAAGATATGGACGATTCCCTTTTCACCCAAATAGAAGAGCGAGGATTCGGGAAAATCGATAGAAAAAATAAAGGAATGCAGCTTTCTTCGCGTTCAGTAGAGCGTTTGGTGAAACACTATGCGATCAAGGCCGGAGTCTCGAAAAAAGTCACCCCGCACAGCTTGCGCCACAGCTTCGCCACTGACTTATTGCAAAATGGGGCTGATCTGCGCTCTGTGCAGATGCTTCTTGGGCATTCAAACATAAGTACGACACAGATCTATACGCATATGACAGACAAACATCTCCACGACATTCACAAGCAGTTTCATGATAAGAAACGAAACTAGGAAACTGAAAAACTTTTTAAAAATGCTATAGTAGTTCCATGAAAATCATTTCTTGGAATGTGAATGGTATACGAGCTGTCGTCAAAAAAGGGCTTTTTCTTCCGTTTATCGAAAAATATGATCCGGATATCTTGTGTTTGCAAGAGACAAAGGCGCAAGAGCACGAATCTCCCGTAGATCTGCCCCAATACGAAGAATATTGGAATTCTGCTGTAAAGAAGGGATATTCCGGTACTGCCATCTTTACCAAAACAAAACCTCTTTCTATAGTAAATGGCCTTCCGGAGGCAATAAGTGAGAAATTTGGGCTTTGTGCAGATACCTATGGAGATCCTCGGACCGAAGGGCGCGTCATTATGGCTGAATATAAGGATTTTTATATCGTCACGGTCTATACTCCCAACGCGAAAGATGATTTGAGTCGAATTCCCCTTCGACATAAGCAATGGGATCCGGCATTTCTTGCGTATTGTAAAAGTTTAGAAAAGAAAAAACCTGTCATCTTTTGCGGAGATCTGAATGTTGCCCATACTCCCGATGATTTGGCCCGGCCGAAAGAAAATGATGGGCTCAAAGGTTTCACCAAAGAAGAACGAGCGGGATTCCAAGCTTTCATTGATGCTGGATTTGTCGACACATTCAGAATGTCTCACAAAGGAAATGGTTTCTATACTTGGTGGTCGCACTTCGCCAACGCTCGAGCTCGAAATGTGGGCTGGAGAATAGACTATGTACTTGTGTCTTCGGGATTGAAAGATAAAGTTACAAAGGCTGAAATTCACCCGGAAGTCATGGGTTCAGATCATTGCCCAGTCTCTATAACATTGAAATAGGGCTATAAATCGCTATGTCTTTCTATAAACCCAGGCACCTAAATTTAGGTGCCTGGGTAAAGGACACTTATCCACACTTATCTCTAAAATGTCCTTTACGTGTCTTTTAGGATTGGCTATAATTCTACACGGAATCAGTTTGTATTGCCGAGGCCTTACATTTTGATCCAGTTCCTTGAAACAGGCATTTACTCTCTCTAATGCCTTTTGAAAAGCGTTTTCAAATTCAAAATCAAAGAAAGACCCCAAATTAGCCAATATATTTTGGCTTAACTTCAATGCGGGTATTCTCATTTAACGAATAGAAATACACTTTTCACGAAACCGTCTTTACAACATTTATTATCGTGAAGGCGGTTTTCGATTGCCAATTTTTCTTCCTTTTCCCTATTTCACCCAATGCTTTTTGCGTATTTCTTCCTTCTCCTTCTCTTCGAGAGCTTCTTTTTTTGCAACGCCGAGTTTCCCGAGTTTTTTCAATTCCTCCTCTGACAAAGTAATGAGTTTTTGAGCCTTTTCCTCCAGATATTCCTCTGTATTGAGCTTAGGATCATCAAGTACTTCTTCAAGCAAAGCATGGAGAATAAAGCCTACTTTTGGCCCTGCAGGTGTTTTCGTCACTTCAATAATTTTATTTCCATCAATCTTGAGCATCGTGACAGAGATCGGATCTCGCATCGCTTCCTCGATCATTGATTTATATTTTCGAAGCCGGTATGGACTTTCTTTCGGTCTTCCTGTTCCAATCCTGTCGCAAGCGCGAACATTCATAAGATCCCAAATATTTTCTTTGCCAACATTGGCAACCATTCTTCGCACAGCAGAAAGTGTTATCTGTTCCGTGTCGGAGAAAAACATATGCCATCGTACAAGAAGTGTCACCTTCTCAATTATTTTATTTGAGAACTTAAGATTTTCAAGGATCTTTTTTGTCATGCGAGCACCGATCACTTCGTGGCCGTAGAATGTCGGATCTTTTTTATCTGCCGGCTGGCGTTTGCTTTCCGGTTTTCCAATGTCATGAAGGAGTGCAGAAAGACGAATTTCAAGAGACCAATTTTTATCTGCTGCGTGTTGGAGTGATTTGAGAAGATGCGTCCAGACATCAAATGCGTGGGCTTGGTTTTGTGCAACTCCGATTCCCACCTCAAGCTCTGGAACGATATATTTCAAAATACCCATATTTTGAGCCATAATTATGCCCTTCATCGGCTCTTTGGACATCAGTATTTTTACGAACTCATCACGGATCCTTTCTTTAGAAATTTTCGCGAGAAGCGGAGCGTATTTTCGAATTCCCATTTCAGTTTCTTTTTCGATCGCAAAATCTGTCTCTGTGGAAATGCGAATAGCCCGAAGAATGCGGAGCGCATCTTCTCCAAATCTATCTTCGCTCTTCCCTACCGTTCGCAATATTTTCTTTTCGATATCCGCAATTCCTCCGTGCGGGTCAATAATTTTTTCTTCAAGTTTCGTTCCAACTTTTTTTACAGAAAGCGCGATCGCGTTTATGGTGAAATCTCTTCGCTTTAAATCATCTTCAATATTTTTGCTGAACGTAACAGCATCAGGTCGTCTGTTGTCAGAATAAGTTGACTCGAGGCGGTACGGTGTGACTTCTACCACACGCAACGTCTCATCAGGAATCCCCTCTTCTGTTCGAGTAGAGACATCTTCATTCACTACGCCGACGGTGCCGTACGTATTTTCGTAAAATGTTTTTGGAAATAGCTTTATGATTTCTTCCGGAGTAGCGTTTGTGGTGACGTCCCAATCGCGAGGTTTAAAGCCAGTAAGAAGCCCACGTACACATCCACCAACGATATATGCCTCAAAACCGCTCTTTTCGAGCGTCTCTAGTACATTCATGATCTCTTTTGGGATCTCAAAATGTTGGTTGTGAAGGAGTTTCATACGCCTTTTTGTGCGCCCAGAGGGATTCGAACCCCCAATAACGGTTCCGAAGACCGGTGTGATATCCATTTCACTATGGGCGCGTCGTCTCATCATACGGTAAATTTGATAAATTATCCACACCAAGAAATCGAACTCCCGTGATATACTTTAAATGTATATGAGAAAAGACAAAGAAAAAGTGTTCGCACTTAGAGCTAAAGGCAAAAGCTATAATGAGATCAGAAGTCTTATTAGAGTTCCAAAGAGTACCCTCTCAGAGTGGTTCAGGGATCAAAAATGGTCTAATAAGATTGCTTTTCGTTTAGCCTCGAATGCTCAAGGGAAATCGACCATAAGGATCAAAGAATTGAATAAAATTCGAGGTGAAAATCTCGAGAAACTGTACAAAGAAGCCGAAAATGAAGCAACTGAAGAGTTTGAAAAACTCAAATACCACCCTCTTTTCCTGGCGGGAATGATGATTTACTGGGGCGAAGGCAATAAGCGCTCTAATAATAGGTGTTCTATAGCTAATTCCGACCCTCTTATGATCAAAGTATTTCTCGATTTTCTAAAGAAAATTTGCGGTTTCTCTTCTCCTAAAATCAGGGCTTGGATTCTGCTCTACCCCGAACTGAAGGAAAAAGAATGCAAGACATTCTGGATTAGTAATACGGGCCTAAAACAGGAGGATTTTACAAAAAGTATTGTAATAAAAGGCAAGCATAAGACGAGAAAATTGTCTCACGGAGTTTGCAGTATTGGAGTTTCTAGTACATACTTAAAGCGAAAAATTCTGCTCTGGATGAATTTGATAGCCGCTGATTTGATAGAAGAAAAATATAATGCGGGTATAGTTTAGTGGTAGGACGTAACATTGCCAATGTTAAGGCGCGAGTTCGATTCTCGCTACCCGCACAGCTTGTAATAATTTTTGTATCAGTACGGCTCTAACGACTTTTTGTCCCTGAACCCAGTTGTCCTTTTCCCAGAATTCCTAAAATACCAAAATGGCTCAAAATATAGGTATTTCACGTGTAACTGTGGATAAGTCTGTGGATTGTGTGCATAAAAGACAGCCTTAAAAAACAGAAAAATTTCGGTCTTTTATCTAAAATAAGCCTATAAATATGGTTAAATTGCAAAAAGACACAAAATTTCAGTCCGATAAGCATAAAATGTTTCTTAAGTAACATATATGACCGATCAAAAAGACATAACTCTACAAGTTGGAGTAAAAGCATTTCTAAAAAATAAAAAAGGAAAGTTTCTCCTCCTGCGAAGATCTGAAAAGTATAAGGATATCAAGGGAAATTGGGATATTGTCGGAGGAAGAATCAATCCAGGAAGCTCTCTCTCGGACAATCTGAAGAGGGAAATACTCGAAGAAACAGGACTTGTTTTACATGAAACGCCTGAAATCCTTACTGCCCAAGACATATTAAGGGTTCACGGGAAACATATTGTGAGAATTACTTATCTGGCAAACATTGAAGGAAACCCGAAAATTGATGCTGAAAGCACTGATTTTAAGTGGATGACTATTGCAGAAATGAAAGCAGAGAAGGAGCTTGATATGTTTGTCCGAGAGATTCTAGATCAAGGTCTGTTAAACTAGTTCCACGTGAAACGACTTAATCTCGCAGACCCAATAGGCATTAAAGGCGAGGATATTGCTTGTAAGTATCTCGAGAAAAAAGGATACAGAATTGTCTGTCGAAACTATCTGAAGAGGTGGGGAGAGATAGATATTGTCGCTCAAAAGGACAAAAAACTCTATTTTGTTGAAGTAAAGACCGTTTCACGTGAAATCAATCTGTCGTACCCTAAGAATGTTCCACGTGTAACAGAGGATGAATATAGGCCCGAGGAAAATATACACGAATGGAAGCTTAAAAGACTTGGTAGGGTAGTACAAAGCTACCTTCTGGAGAAATATGAGGACGATGAACCAGAATGGGAATTTTTAGTAGCGATTGTTCTTTTGGATATGAAAAAGAAAATCGCTAATGTAAAGCTCCTAGATGATATTGTCCTTTAGATGTCTTTTATAAAGTATAATGTCCTTTATAATAAAAATAGACAAGAGAATTAGGATTTTTAAAATTCCTGTGATAAGATTTTCGAGTTGATTTTTGGAGAAATATTTATACCGGGGTGTGGTGTAACGGTAGCATCCATGATTTGGGATCATGTAGTCAGAGTTCGAATCTCTGCACCCCGACAAGAAAAAGCCGCTTATGCGGCTTTTTACTTGCTCTGGGTGAGAAAGTGCTGGGGAGCACTTTCGTCAGAGATTCGAAACCCGACTGAGCATTTTTCGAAGAAAAATCCAATCGGGGTACTGAAGCTGTAAGCTTCGAAACTTTCTGCACCCCGACAAGAAAAAACCGCGAGAGCGGTTTTTTACGTGGCTGGGTGAGAAAGTGCTGGGGAGCACTTTCGTCAGAGATTCGAAGCCTCGTTGAGTAGATTTTGTGAGCAAAGCGAGACAAAATCTCCAACGAGGATACTGGTCGTGTAACGACCGAAATTCTCTATAATTATTGAGTTTTTTCCCAAAGCTTTTTGAATACCTCCCTCATATTATGAGCAAGTGTCTGGTCGTGAATCTCGAATAGATAGAATGGATGAGCGCCAGTTGCTACCATTGCTATATAATCTCCCATTACCCAGACAGTGGATGTGAAATTCATTCCTTCAACAAAACGAATATCACGTCTTGATTTTAAGTATTTACTCGCTACTTTATCTTCAATTTTTGCGGAATTACCCAAGAGTTTTACTTTGAAATCTTTATGTTTTCCATAGGAAGTCTGCCAAGTGAAATGAATATACTCTTCATAGTTTGAGAGAAGGGAATGATCTTGGAAGCCCCACCACGTGGCATCATGTTCGAACATGCTTTTCTGCCATTTGAGAATGTTGTCGTAGAGAAATTTCTCAAGATTGCCTTCTTCCACGAATTGAATTTTCGGAACAGGATAATTGCTGGCTGGTGTTATCATGCTCAACTCGCCGATAGCTTTTTTGATGAGAGCTTCTCTTTCTTTCAGTTCTCTTTTTTGCTGATCGAGAATTTTTTCCAGATTTTTCGGGGGGAGGGGAGTGAGGTAGAGGGTTTTGCCCGTGAGATCTTCGGCGATGAGCCCCTTTGAAAGCAAGCCGTTTACCAAGTTGTAGACCGTTGCACGATTTATTTTCGTCAAACTCGAAAGTGAGGATGGTTTTGTTTTCCCATGCTTAAGAAGGGTGAGATAAATCTTTATCTCTTTGTCATTGAGTCCTAATTTTTTTAATGTTTCGTTTACTGCCATGGATAGAAGTATATTCTGTTGTCAGATATTTGTCAACAATTGTCCAACAATACTTGACAATATGCTAAAAATCGGGTAGTATGTTCGGCAGTGAAGGATGAAAAGCAAATTAACCGAGCGAAATGCTCATTGAAATGGAGGGGAGACCATGAGAGAAGTCGAAGGAGTGCCGTATCCTGAGTTTCCCGAAGTCCTGTATGAAGAGGTCATCAGGATAATGAAAGAGGCGGGAAAACCAACAAGCCGGGGTGAACGAAGGAAGATAAGAAGTCACCATGAACTTCCTCCTGAATTTGTATTCTCCTTGTTCCTTGTTGAGGAAAAAGGATATGAAATTGGTACCGCTCCCATTAGGGTGCTGATCGAAGTATTTAAAACGGTTCTGTCGCGAATTGATCGCACCGACAAATACGATCAAGCCCTTATAGAAAAAATTGGCTGGATGGAGACAATGCGTTGGCGTTTGGGCGCGCAATTAAAGGAGGATGGTTCTTTAGAAGAAATCGTATCAGTCTTAAGAGAGCATGCTGTTCCAAGGCATCCGAGGATTCAATACCATCGCGCCAAATTTGCTCCAGTCGGTGAATATCGTCACGAACAAGGTTTGTGAACCGCCAGGTGTAAGACAGAAAAACTGCGCTTTATCTGGCGGTTTTCTGTCTCAAACCCAAGATAAGAAAGGAGTAAGCAATGAGAAAGAAGAATCTTGATCGGCTGATTGCTTTGGATGTTCAGGCAAAAGGATTACTTCACGGCACTACGACTGCACGTGACCGAGCGCCGGATGATTTGAAAGTAGTAGCGAGAAAGATGATGGCAACTCTGAAATCGAAGAAGTGTTCGGTCATTACGCCAAAGCGGGCGGCATACACGGCGGGGAACTCGCTTGTGTACTGCGGGCCGGATATTGCGATGTGGGAATTGTTTCCTGCAAACGGCAGGATTCTCGTTGCCGCGACTATCGTGGTTATCTACGGCAACTTGAAAGAAGAACTTCACTATCACAGCTCGCATGTCATTTCGTTCGTGCTTGAAGGTGAGGGCTTTCTTTATACCGAAGACGGGAAACTGGAAGCCAAGCCCGGAGATCTCGTGACCATACCGCGAGGCATCAAGCATCTCTTCAATTGTGAAGACGGGAAGAGGATGCTGGTTTTCGCAACCGAGATTTCAGACGAGCCGATAGATCATCAGAAAAATTGGTATTAAAAATTACCGCCCGAGAAAACTTTAAAAAAGTTTTCTCGGGCGGTTTTTCTTTTTCCAGAATTAATTTATTTTTGTTGTTTCCTTATCCAACCTTTTCGCCTCTGCCCAAGCGAGTTCATATATCTTCTTCATTGCGTCTGCGATCTCTTCGCTTTCAATGATGATGCCGAGCTTTTCTCTCCATGAAGCGATCATTACTTTGTTGTCATATATATCTATCTCGGGAGCAAATTGGTATTTATCAGCAGGAATGAAAGCGGTGTCTCTTTTTTCTTCTACGTCGTGAGTCCCTCTTTCAAGACTGATCGCACTTTTCGGAAGAATGGCTCTGATAGAAATTCCTTTGGCCGCCCGGCGTTTGTAATACTCGGGAAAATAATTCGGAAGAGCTTTATGCATCTCATCTACTGCCGCATATCCGCGAATTGTCTCGGAGCTCGTGAGAGTATCTTCGTATACATACTGAAGTCCTTCGGTGCCTTCGTAAAATCTTATCTTCGGACGATTTTCTATTGTATGAAGGAGAGTGAGTTCCGGCAGAATTTTTTCTGCTTGTTTTATATATCCTTCTGTCTCTGAAATTCGCCGCTTCAAATATTCAGTGATAGCTGTTGGCGGTTCGGCTGCATATTCCTGTTTCGGTTCCTTGCCGGAAACACTCACGAGCTTCTTACTCACAAGGGAGGCAAGGATGTCGTACCCAGTTGTGCGGTTTATTCCTGCTCCGAGAGAAATTTTAGAGACAGTCGCTTTGCCGAGTTCAAGAAGCGCAACATACACATCAGTTTCTTTCTCACTGAAGCCGAAGGATTGCATTTTGATTTTGAGTTCCGTGTGTTTGTCTTGCATGTTGGGAAGTTTACACCCTAAAATTATTTGTGTCAATAACTTTCCACAAAAATATGCTTATAACCATAAATATATTGATAAATATAGCTTATTTTGTAATTTAATTGGCGACAAATATTGACAATATGATTAAAATCTGCTATTCTGATACCAGAAAGTTAAGGTCTATAGAGGTTCAAAGGAACCTCGCCGAAACTCAAAAGTTCATTCAAACCAAGGAGCTTGCCATGAGATTACAAGTGAAGAAGATTTCTGGTATCAGTTCGGAAACCTCCGGTAGATGGTTTGTAAACGACGAACACATTATCGAGCACATGCTCGATAGGGGGCTCGAACTGGAGCCTAATTCGGAAACTGCCGGATTGAGCTTCGTTCCTGTCGGGGTTGATCTTCTTATCAACATTGTCGAAAACCGAGAATACAAATTGATCTTGGTTTTCGCGAGCGGAGCAGAGGAGACTTTGGATATCGGTACGGTATCTGAAGAAACCCAACCCCTCTGCGACAAGCCTCTTCTGCTCTCGGGATTGTATCTTGAGAAGAGCGAGGTGGTTTGCGGGGACCAGTTTGTCGCCGGGGTTAAAAATTTTCGGAGGGTTTTCTGAAAACCCTCCTGCTATCGAGATGTGTATCTCGACTGATGATTCCGAAAGGATGAAAGCAGAAGTTCTTTTCAGAAACAAAACATTCAAAGGGGGAAAACATGCTTTCAATTCGTGGTTTGATGGGACTCATGGTCTGTATCGATTCAACCAACGGTCCTGTGCCGTCGAGAAGTCTCACGAAGGCGGAAGCGCGCTACGTTCTCGCCCTTCTTCGCAAGAAGGTCGTTGACTGGGATTACTATGAACATCATGTTTCGGATTCCGTCCGCCAGATGTTTTTCGGAATCGGAGACAGGACATTTTTTGGGATTCGTCTCAAAGACGATGTGACCCGTATGTCTAAAAGCATTGTAGACGTGAGCTACATCCGCCACGCGCTCTTTGTGGCGACACACGATCATGTCTCTAGAACAAATGGTTCAAATGGCCGTGAGCTTCATGATGCGCTGCATAGAAAAAAGATGTGGGCAGCGCACAGCTCTAAGGTCTCATTCCAAGGTGAAGAAACCCTAACATTTCACGACGTTGAACCGGTAAATTCTGTACGCCAGGGCTTAGTATATTTGACTGATTGGGACAACACGGGCGGAGTTCAGGACATAGACCTTGTGCGTGTTCATAAAAAGAAGAAAACAGTCCACGTCGTGTTTACCCGCGATGTAGATCTGCACGAAACCGAATACGTGCAAATCATGCGAGCACAAAATCTCAAACCGTGCGTGAATGGGGCGAACTACCTTTTGGGACTCATGAGGTCTCTTCATGGGAGTGAGCTTGGGATTATTCTGCCTGAACGATTTGGTGCTGCATACATCATAGCTGCTGAACCTGATAATCCTAATTCGGTTTGGTTTTGCGACAAGGGATATGCTTGTCACTTGTCCGTCTCTGTGTCCCCTACGTTCCGTTACCTCGGCTTAAGCTCTCTTCATGGAACATCAGAAAGGGAAATGTTTAAGGTAAAAGGCGCGAAACCGTCAGTACGAGCGTTTCTTGCTGAAGGCGCTTAACGGTGAGATTTCTATAAACCTCCGACGAAGTCTGTCGGAGGTTTTTTATTTTTTCTTTTTCTAAAATTACGCTATGCTAGGTTTGTGAAAGTTTCAAACCAAAATATTAAAAAATTCCAGCAAACAATCTGGAATTATTATGCAAAAAACAAACGCCAAATGCCTTGGCGGGAGACTACTGATCCTTATAAAATTTTGGTTTCGGAAATTATGCTTCAGCAGACGCAGGTTTCGCGGGTGATTCCGAAATATGAAAGTTTTACCAAAAGGTTTCCGACGGTGCAAAAATTGGCGCAGGCGAACATGGGTGATGTTTTGAAATTGTGGCAGGGGCTGGGGTACAATCGCCGCGCGCTTAATCTGAAGCGCGCGGCGGAGATGGTTGTGCGGGATTTTGGCGGGGAAGTGCCGAATGATTTGGAGAAACTTGATAGCTTGCCTGGAGTAGGAGCCGCGACCGCCGGGGCGGTCGCGGCCTATGCGTGGAACAAGCCAACACTTTTTATCGAAACAAATATTCGGCGGACGTTTCTCCATTTCTTTTTCGACGATGCGGATTGCAAGATGGTAGATGATAAAGTTATTTTTCCTTTTGTTGAAAAGGCTTTGCCAAATTCTCGATGGAACCATTCGAGCGAATGGTTCCATAAGGAAAAAGTGACTCCGCGCGAATGGTATTACGCACTCATGGATTACGGAGCAATGCTCAAAGCAACTGTACCGAATCCAAATCGCCGAAGTGCTCACTACGCAAAGCAATCGAAATTTGCAGGTTCAAATAGGGAAGTGCGTGGGAAGATTTTGGAACTCATTTCAGCCAAAGAAAAAATGTCAGAGAAAAAACTTTTGGAAGAAATTGCAGATAAGCGATGTGAAGCAAATATTTCGGCGCTCATCAAAGAGGGGTTTTTAAAACGAAAAGGGGCTATAATTAAAATTTCCAATTCCCAATATTCAATTTCCAATGAAAGAGAGAAAATTCCAGCGAAAAATTGAAGATTTTACCTGTGAGCATTGCGGTTTCACAGTCTCGGGTACCGGGTATACAAATCATTGTCCGAAGTGTCTTTGGAGCAAGCATGTGGACATTCATCCCGGAGACAGAGCAAATACCTGTGGAGGGATGATGCGCCCTGTCGGTTCGATCTATAAAGGTGGCGAAATTTCTGTTATTCAGCGGTGCGAAAAATGTAACTTCGAGAAAAAAAATAAAATAGTTTCAGAAGATAATTTTGATGTTCTCGTTTCACTTGCGAAAAACATTAGTTAAAATTTTGGAGAAGTTTCGCGCCTAAACTATTTCCATATTGATTCATGAAATTTATTCGTGCGGAATTTAAATCTCCGGATAAAAATTCTTGAATGCTTGTTCCGTTTTCTTCTCGAAAATCTTTTTGAATGTAGGAGGCAGAAATTGCTCGCGACTCTCTCGATGCGACAGTAATTCCTGGGGTGGCTGTAACAAGGATTCCTAAGACTTTTCCATCTTCATTTATTACTGGCCCGCCGGAAGAGCCTCGTTCAGCAAGAAGTGAACCGCCGAAATAGAGAAGATCATCGCCATTACCACGAAATCCTTGAGTCTTTTCAGTTTGAGTTAGGACGGAAAGAAAATTCAGATTGTCGCGAGAAGAAAGGGAAGTGAAAGGCGATGGGTATCCGGCGAGGATAGTGTCTTCTCCTGGTTCAGTATTTTCATGTGCGAGTGGTGCGAAAGAACGAGTGTTGGACATGAGAAGTGCGTAGTCATGTTCTCCCGTTCCAACTGGACTTGGATTTAAGAGATCGCCACCGTGGGCGTTGATCCAAGCAGGGCTTATGTAAAGAAGTTTTGCGAAAGCATTTCCTTTTGCTGGATTGCCATTTCGTATCGCGCAATCTGTTTTTGGATTTGTTGCTGTGTCTGCGAGAAGAAGATATTGAGCGATGTGAGCATTGGTGAGAATCACTCCCCGTGGGTCGATGACGACCCCGCTACCTGTTGAAGTGCGAATGATATTTCTAGTTTGGAGTGTGCAGAAAATATTTACGACAGCCGGTGCAATTTTTGCATTGGTGAGATCCCAGCCGTGAAGTCGGGGGTCTAGAATTTGCGGTTTCGAAGTCGCAACTTGCGGTACAGGGTTTTGCCGGGAAGCTACTTTCTTTGGTATGAGCGGAAGGAATTTTTTTGCTGGCACATTTTCTACTTGGAAATTTTCTGGCGAAAGAAGCGAGAACGGATCCGGCAAAACAATTTCAGGAATTTGTTGTACTTGCGCAATTTGTGACAGGTGAACAGGGGAGGGCGGAGTCACGGTCTGCTTTGGTGTGGCGAGGAAAAATTGAATGACTGCCGTGGCTGTGACGACAAGTTTAAAGACAGCGGTGGTTAGAAATTCTTTCATATTTTTCAGTACAATAGCATTTTTCTCTTACTTTTGTCTTTCTCGATTTTTGTGATATATTCATCTTGTTTCGTTTGAAAAGAAAATATTGCGGGACTAGTTTAATGGTAGAATAGGAGTTTTCCAAACTCTTGGCGGGAGTTCGATTCTCCCGTCCCGCACAAAATGAAAAAAGGCCGAAAGGTCTTTTTTCATTTTGTGGGGAAGTGAAGCGCGGGGCGCTTCATGACGGGAGAATCGAAGCCCGATTGAGCATTTTTAAAAGCGCGTGAGCGCGCATAAAAAATCCAATCGGGGTACTGGTCGTGTAACGACCGATCTCCGTCCCGCACAAAAACAAAAACACTAGCGTTAAGCTAGTGTTTTTGTTTTGTCTTACTTCACCTCCACGAACTTTCCATCCCGCACCGTCTTGATTATGTATTTCGAACCAGTGACTTGGTGAGCTTCATCGAATTTTATTTCTTTGAATGCTGTACCCGGTATGTTTGTTTTCTCCACCGCGGTTTTCATATCAGTGCCATTTTTGTAATGCTCTGTAAGTGTGGCAATGATTACTCGAGTGGCGTCGTAGGCGTTTGCATCGCTTCCTCCAACCGAATCCTCTCCGTAGAAAGCTTTGAAACGGTCGAAGAATGATTTACTCTCTCCCGTTACTTCGGGAAAGGTGTAGATTATTCCTTCCATCGCACTCCCGAAGTTTTCAAGGAGTGATGGGTATTCAATGTCCGCACTTTGGAAGATCTGCGCATTAAGGCCAAGTTCTTTAGCTTCTTTCATGAACTTCGCTCGCGTAGCTTGAGTTTGTGCGAAGAAAGCTATTCCCTCGGGGTTATCTGCTTTCATTTTCAGGATGATTGTTCGGTAATCATCGTAGCCGACAGGAACTTTGTATTCCTTCACAATCGTTAGGCCGTTCTCTTTCGCATACGTATTCCAGAGTGATGAAAGCATGCTTGCAAATGCATCCTCATCATGGAAGAGCACAAATTTCTTTATGTTCATCTCTTTTGCTCGTTTCTGGAGCGCTTGGATCTCGTCTCTTTCGGAAAACCAAGTTGAGAAGACGTAGTCAGTCGAAGCGTTGTTGTACGCGAGAGCTTCGAGAGCTGTCGAGGGAGAAACTGCAACAATGTGCGCAGGATTGTTTATTGTGTATCCTGCTTGGAAGCTATCGCCAAAGGTGAGTCCGACGATGGCTTCTGCTTTGTTGATGTCAATGAGTTTTCTTATCGCATTCACTGAACCTTTCGGACTACATTGCGTATCCTCTGTGATGAGCTCGAGTTTTCTTCCCAAGATTCCACCGCTTTTATTTGCCTCATCTATGGCGAGTCGCGCGGCTTTGAGTTCTCCCTCACCGTAGTTTGCACATTCACCGGTGAGACCAAGCGCTGCTCCGACTTTTATAGTCCCTGAGAGTTCCAATGCGGCAGTGTTTCTACTACCGGCATTGTACTTTGCGATCCCAATTCCTAGAGTGACAAGTAGGACGAGAACAATTCCTATAATTATTTTCTTATTCATTTTTAATATGCTTATGAGTAATTTTTCCTACAAGTCCACAAGCGCTTGCGGACTTGATAAGATGGGGGATTTTTTTAGAATCCCCCCACTTCTACTGACACGGATAAGAGACTTGATTGAACCCAGTCGTCTCTATGTTCCGGATGGTATCGAGCGTCCAATCCTTTATGGGACCGTATTTTGACTCGATGATTTTCTGATCATGGAGAGGAAGTATGCTGAACATTCCCTTAATTCTTTTCTCCAGATTTTCCAGCCGCAGTTTCTCTTCGTTTGACACGATGTCACCAATCCTTCCGGCCCTTAGGCCAAAATGTCATTTTTCTTCAGACCACGGAACAGTCCGTGTGTCAATGTACTACTGCAATAACTTTACAACGAATCCTAGATATGTCAAAAAGAGCAGAAGAAATGAGTTAAAGATAACTAAAATAGGCCTATAAATATAGAAATGTAGGATAAAATATGTCAGATTTATTGACATTTATAATCAAACAGGATAGGATTAGGGGATGATACAAGCACTTCAAACCCTTGGACTCAATGAAAAACAGGCCAAAGTCTATATGGCTACTTTGGCTTTGGGCACGTCATCAGTGAAAAATATCTCCACTAAATGCGAACTGAAACGTCCGACTGTGTACGTGTACCTGGAAGAGATGCTAAAAAGCGGATTCATTCATAAAATCACAATCGGCAAAAAAGAATATTATCAGGCGCTCTCGCCGAAAGCGGTCGAGAACAAACTTGAAGAAAATGTCAGCTCGTTTAAAAAACAAATTCATGAGCTTGAAATTTTACAACAATCGGAACAGGGAAGACCGGGCGTGCAAGTCTTTGAAGGAGAGAAAGGACTTTTTCATATTTATGAAGAGATGAAAAAAACTCGGGAACTTATTTTTTGGTCCGATCTTTCTTCAGTTGAAAAAATATTTCCCGATGCGTACCGAAAAATAAATCAAGCGACGATAGATAATAAAATTTTTACTAGAGAAATTCTCGCCGACACACCGGACGCAAGAGCGAGTGCGAAAAGATGGGCAGTGACAGCCGGAGAAAATTACAGCGCGCGTTTGGCGAGTGGTCCGGTATTCAACGACAGTGTTATTTATGACAACGTCGTCTGCTTTTTCCGGCTTCAGGAGTTTAATTTGTTCGTTGTCCGCATCGAAGACGTGACCATCGCGACCACTATGAAGACAATGTTTGAAATGGCGTGGCGAAGCGCGAAGGCTTTCATACCGAAATAAGTTCATTTTCTGCTCGATTCTGGCGTGAGCGCGCAGATTCATCCGGCGCGACAGGTTTTTTCTTTGCGTATAATTTAGACTGAACTTGTTTTAAAAGCATTTTGTTATACACCATAAGGGTTTTGCACGGATTTTTCATGGGGTTAGGCCGCATATATTACCCGAAAATGTGAGTGGTTATTTCAAGTATTTTTCTCCCGGATTATATAAAAATCCTTCCCGAGCATCTTCTTTAACCTCTCTGCCCGAGCTTTATTCTTGGAAATTTTTATTTTGCTCTTCACTTTTGCCAGAAGACGGGACTTAAGTGTGGCGATAACATGATCATTGATTGTTTCCGCAGACTTATACAAGTCATCTATTCTCTGTGCTGTCTTTTCGTCGAGAAAAACTTCGCTGATGTAATCTCCGACAACAGTAATATAGTAATTTTCTTTCTCAAAAACTTTCTTGTGGCTGTATTGGAGGTAGTCATTGTTGAAATCAGACTTTATTATTTTATCTAACGGAGTATCTCCTCCGACATTTATCAGAAACTGCCGTTTGTTTTCGACTATTTCTTTGAGAAGCGAAGTTTCCGTTTCTTTGCGGGCGATATAAAACCAGTAGTGAGGATCGAAAACATAAATTGCGTCATCTGGATTTGTATTATGTAAAAGAATATTTTGTGAATGTCCCCAAAATGTATCGAGATTTTTTATTGTAGAAAAAGAATAGGTGAGACTCTCTTTGTCTTGAAGACTCAACACGTCAAATGAATCCTGTTCGATTGTGTAGGTCTTACTCACGGCATTAAAAGTATCTTTCATCTTTTTTATCCAAACAGTGTTGAGCGACACTCGTTTTTTGTAAATAAGGATCACATCTTCTTCTTTTAATTTTCGAAGTGAAGCATAAAAGCCTTGTTTGGTGGTCTTCCGAATGCCTCGTATTTCTCCAAGAAGGGCGCTCGTAGACCTCTCTCCTTGGGTAAGGAGGCTCATAATAAGGTCTTCAATTTTATGAGGTTTTAGGAAATCCATGCTTATAAGTATATAGGAAAGTAAAAAATCTTTTTACTTTATTAACATAAAAGCATACAAAATTGAGAGTGTCAAATATATCTGCTACAGTAGCTACGGTTCGGACATTGAAAACAAATCCTTGCCAATGGGGTAATGGAGAAAATGGTTCAAAACAGAAAGGGGGCAAAACATGAATAAAGAAGAACTGCTCGTTGTTTTGGTTGCTGTCTACGTGGTTGAGCTGGTTCTTTGCTGGCTTAACTATAAACACTTTTCGGAGGTGAACGAGCGTTGGTATTGGAAGTTTCTTGTCTTCTTTACTATGCTCATCGCGCTAGCTCTACCGTATGTTTTCGCCTTTTCATTTCCTGATGCCCTTCGGGATTCATCGGATTTCAGGTGGACACTTGGCATTTGTTTCGCGCCCTTCGAGATCTCGATCATTTGTGCAAAGGAGAAGAAGAAATGAAAAAAAGAATTGTTGTTATCTCTGGAGTTACTGGCGCCATTGGGAGCGCACTTCTTGCGGAGTATGCTCACGATGAGAATACCGTTGTTTACGGCATCAGTCGCAAGGCGCGACCAGTAAAAGATTTTCTCCGAAACGGAAAGTTGCCTCTCCGTACGCTGATCTGTTCGATCGGAAGAGAGAACGATTACTCGTCTTTATTCCGGCATATGGATTATGGGGTAGATGAAATCGTCTATGTACACGCAATCGGACTTTTCCCGTTTGAAGTAAATCACAAAGGGGTGATTACGGTAGAAAATGACCGGGACGGTGACGGCGTGAACGATGAGGTTACAAAGCTCACTTTCGATGCCTTTGTGAATGCGACAACTAATCTGCATACATATTGGCGGGGGAAAACGGCATGCATCTTGTTTGGAGGCATGTCCGACAAGTATTATCCGCTCGTGCATCAATCTTGGTGCAAGACAATGGAAAAGGTGAAGGGGTATATGAGACGAGAGGTGAAGCGGCAAAAAGAGCTTTCCATGCTCGTCTTCAATATTTCTTCGGTACTTTGTCCGCATGAGCTCATCACTCGCTCATTTGTTTTCACTGATACCGATGCTGATCAAACTTGCTGGCTTAGCCCACATGAGCTGGTGAAATTTGTACTTAAGGAGACGACGCGAGCGGGATGTGGTTTTCGTGAGTTTGAAAAATTTCGGAAAAAGCCCAATTTTTCTCCGGAAGTGTATTATGCGAATGACAGGTTCACTCCTCGCAAGGTGAAAGAATTGTATTAGAGCAAGAGCGCGTTGAGATATCTCAACGCGCTCTCTTATTTTACTCAAACAAAAAAACCGCCCTAAAGCGGTTTTTTTGTTTAAATAAAGACAGAAGTCTTATTTAACGGCATCCTTCAAAGCTTTAGCTGCGCGGAATTTCGGAACCTTCATCGCTGCAACCTGGATAGATTCGCCAGTTCGAGGGTTTCGAGCTTGTCTAGCTGCTCGCTGTTTTACTGAAAAGATACCAAGACCTGCTATAGAAACTTCTTCTCCTTTCTTGAGAGAACCTACAATGCCATCGAGCATCGTATCAACGAGCTGTTCTGCTTGTACTTTTGTGGTGCCGAGCTTCATGTGGACCATATCTACTATTCCTGCTTTATTCATATGTTTATAATTTACGAATTTGGCGAACTTCTTCGTCGAAAGTCTTGTCTTGTCGCAACTCCTTACAGGAGCTGTACACCTTTCGCATTTTGATTACAAAACGCTCAAGGTCTTGCGAAGCGATACCCATCGCTTCTCACTCACTCGCGTCTCGAATTTCATCCAAATTCCTAAATTCTATTATGTTAAATCTGCTAAATCGACCTTATTTATTTTTCTCGGAGAAAAGTGTTGTTTCTCCTTCCTGTAATGTACTTTCCCATTATATTACAGGGCTTTTTCAATGCAAGGCAGCTAAAATCTGGCTACAAATGGTAAGAAAAGGCAAGACCCCCGAATTCCGCTAGCGGAATTCGGGGGTCTTTTAGCTTTTTTCTTCTAAATTACCTCGCAAATTCAATAGAACGTGATTCCCGGATGACATTTACCTTGATTTCTCCTGGGTAGCGGAGCTCGTTTTCTATTCGAACGGCTATATCCCGAGCCATAGTTTTAGCTTCTACGTCCGTGACATCAGCCGGAGTGACGAATATTCGTATTTCTCGTCCTGCCTGAAGAGCATATGACTTTTCAACGCCTTTAAAGCTATTCGCGATAGCTTCTAGGTCTCCCAATCGTTTCAAGTAGTTCTCGACAGAGTCTCGTCGTGCTCCTGGGCGTCCACCAGAGATAGCATCTGCTGTCTGGACGATGACAGATTCAATTGTTTCGTATGGATATTCTCCATGATGCGCTTCCATCGCTTTCACAATGAGAGGATCAGCGCCGAATTTCTGGAGAATTCTTCGTCCGATCTCGACGTGAGTACCGGTCACTTCATGGTCTACCGCTTTTCCAATGTCGTGAAGGAGACATCCTGCTTTCGCAATGTTTACATTTGCGCCAAGCTCTTCTGCGAGCATTCCTCCGATATGAGACATTTCAATCGAGTGTTGGAGCACATTTTGGCCGTAACTTGTTCTGAAATAGAGTCGTCCAAGGATGGAAATGATGCGAGGGTCAAGATTAAACACTCCGCATTCGTACGCAGCTTGCTCACCCTTCTCTTTGATGATTTTGTTGATTTCCAGTTTCGCTTTTTCTACCATCTCCTCGATCTTTGCAGGCTGGATTCTTCCGTCGAGAATGAGGTTCTCGAGGGCTAACTTCGCGACTTGGCGCCGAATCGGATCAAATGAGGAAATAGTAATTGCTCCTGGAGTATCATCAACGATAACTTCAACTCCGGAAGCTCGCTCAAATGTCTTGATATTTCGTCCTTCTTTTCCGATGATCTTTCCTTTGATCTCATCCGAGGGGATGGCAACGCTTGTCGAGAGCATGTCGGAAGAAACGCTTGCAGCCAGACGCTGAATGGTTGTTGAAAGAATGTCTTTCGCTTTTGATTCAAGTTTTTCTTGTCCGGTCGTCTCGAGCTTTTTCATCCGGACCATGATGTCTTCTTCCGATTGTTTCTCGACAATATCAAGAAGTTCTTTTTTCGCGTCTTCTGTAGAAAGTCGGGCGATTTTCTCGAGCTCTCCTCGTTTTGCCTCTTGGATTTTTTCTGTCTTATCCTTTATATCTTTGATCTCGACGATCTTTGCTTTGATAGATTCGACTTCCTTGTCGATATCCATCTGGCGCTTGTCGAGCGTATCTTCTTTTTTGATGAGTCTGTCTTCTGTCGACTTTATTTTGTCTTCCCGTTCCTTCATATCGAGGCGGAGCTCTTTCATTGTCTCTGCAGCTTTCGTTTCTGCTTCGACGGTTATCTTCTTTGCGCTTTCTTTTGCTTCGAGGAGAAGATTTTTGACTTCAAGTTCCACCGATCCCTTCTTCCCCAAAGAGATGATGAGCCGGAGATAATACCCGATGAGAACTCCCACGACGCCGGCTATGCTCGCGAGGAGAAATGCTATTTTTAATGACATGGTGCGAAAGATTTCGCCTCCTTCTAGACTTTATACAGTGAGAGATTGCTTGTAGAACGGCTTAACATAAGGGTTTTTGACAATTTGTCTCCTTTGAATACTCTAAGTCTTAATAAAAAAACGAAATCGTGAATAATGAATAAATGACTATAGCTTTATCATACAAGATTTCGCTTTTTTGTCTAATTAAGAAAGAGCCCCCCACTTGCATGCAAGTGGGGGGCTCTTGGCCGCTCTATTTATCCGAGGCTTTCGTTGGTTCGTAGATTTTATCTACCACTCCGTATTTTTTCGCCTCTTCTGCTGACATGAAATAGTCTCGATCGACGTCTTTTTCGACTTGCGCTAACGGCTTCCCGGTATTTTTTGCAAGAATCCTGTTTAGATTCGCCCGGGTTTTCAAAATATGTTTTGCCGTGATTTCAATATCGGAAGCTCGTCCCTCTGCTCCTCCCCATGGCTGATGGATCATCACTTCAGCATTTGGAAGAGTAAATCTCTTTCCTTTTGCTCCGGCAGAGAGAAGCACTGCTGCACCAGATGCCGCCATTCCTACACAGACCGTCGAAACGTCAGGCTTGATGTGGTTCATAGTGTCGAGCATTGCGAGCGTCGCCGTGACAGAACCTCCGGGAGAATTGATATAGAGCTGGACATCTTTTTTGGGGTCTTCTGATTCGAGGAAGAGAAGCTGGGCAATGACGATATTTGCTACTGTATCTTCGATAGGCCCGCCGAGGAAAATGATACGCTCTTTGAGAAGTCGCGAATAAATATCATAGGCTCGTTCGCCCATTGAGGTCTTTTCAATAACAGTGGGGATTAGTATGGACATAAAAGGTGTATTTATGAGTAACAGTGCCAGTATACCCCGGCACCAACTTTTTTCAAGTTTTTCCGAGTTGGTGCCGGGGTAAAGCAAAAAAAAGAGAAGGGAAGAGTCTTTGACATAGTGCAATTTTCTGTGAATACTGTCTTTGGGGTTGGTCAACTAGCATTGGTGCTTTTCCAAGGAGGTAGTGATCATGGAGACTCGATGGAAGAAGTGGATTGTGCGGGTGATGTGGATGTACTGTCTGGTGTGCGTGGTTGTTCTTTTGATGAGAGAAGGACGGTCTCGGCCGGTTTCGAAGTCGTCCCACTCTCCGGTCTCGGCATCCAAAGGCGCGCTGATTCTTATCGGGCCATCGCCGAGAATTATCGGCTGGTGCAGGATCAAGGAAGATTCTTTTCTTTCTTCCCGAAAGCCGGGGGCGTTGCAGGAGTGTTCTTTCTTTTTCCCCGCGCAGAAACCGGGGGAGGAAGATACTCTTCGTAACGCCTACGTGCCTGAATACCCGGTTCTTCGAAAATTGAACGATGAGACCTTCGGACTCATTTATGAGTCGCCGAGTGAGAGCGGATCTGAAATGGAGTATTGGATTATGACTCCGGGTCCGCCGGAGGAAAATGTGCGGTCGGTTCCGGAAACGCTCGTTGTCCACGGAATTGAAACAGACTTTGCGAGAGGTCTGTTTTTTTATAAGGAAATACGCTATGGTAGTAGCCATGCGCTTGCACCGATTTTTCATTGAAGAAAAGCTCCTGGGGAAGGATTCGATACGGATTCGAAATCGCGAGCTCCATCATCAGCTCAAAGATGTTTTTCGATTTCAGATTGGGGCGTCAGTGCTTCTTCTCGACAATTCCGGCTTCGAATTTGAGGCCGTCATCACCTCTTTTGAAGAGGGGAATTTGAATTTTAAAATTGTCGGTTCGCAAAAGGTAAAAAATGTCCAAAAACGGGAAATATATTTATTCGCTTCGCTCATTAAAAAAGATAAATTCGAATGGGTGCTCGAGAAGGGAACGGAAATAGGTGTGACTCATTTTATTCCGATACTTTCGGAGAGAAGCGAGAAAAAATCTCTGAATATTGAGCGCGCGAAGAAAATCATTCAAGAGGCGTCGGAGCAATCAGGGCGGGGAATTTTACCGGAACTTCATGAGGTTATGAAATTGGAGAGTGCTCTTTCGTCCACATCCGGAGAAATTATCGCCTTCGATTTTTCAGGAACTCCTTTAAACGATTTCAAATTACAAGGCGATATTTTTAAACTCTTTATCGGCCCCGAAGGAGGTTGGAGCGAAAGGGAATTGAAGATGTTTCGGGATAAAAAAGCATCGGTTCTCTCTCTGGGCGAGCAGGTTTTGCGAGCAGAAACCGCATCTCTCGTGGTGTCAACATTATTTCTGTTATAATCTTTTTATGAAAAAGAAAATCGCAAAACCAAAGGCAAAAAAGGCTTTAAAAATTGGAAAGAAGATTGAAAAAGTTGCTATAATTTCCAAAAAAGAAAAATTCTCTCCTTCAGTTACTCACGTCTGGTCAATCCTTTGCCGTTCTTCTAATATTGATCCGCAGACCAATAACATAAGCCTCTCGAATGTGATTGAGCGGGTGACTTTGAAAAGAGATCCTAAATTGGTGCAATATGACGGCGGACTTTCTTCAGAGATAAAACCTGATGTGGTGATTGGCATTCCTCTCGAAATTGTCTCGCTTTGGAGGCGGAATGTTTCAGGAGCAGAACTTAAGGCAGATGTCGCGGTTGATTTGTACGGTCCGAATGGAGAAGTGATCAACACTTTCCCATATAATTTTGAAATGAAAAACGAGCACCGCCGAATTCGCACTCGGTTACTTTTTGGAGAAATTCATACCAAAGGAGGCGGAGATCATTTTCTCGTGGTAAAAGTAAAAGAAATGGGCGAGCAGGATTTTCGTCCAGTCGCCCACATTCCTTTGGAGGTAGTTATTCAGCAGTAATTATTTTCCTCCTTCGTCTTCGAGAAATGCAATAACTTTTTCGTTCATGAGGAGCATTGTCACATACGCTCGTACTCGTTCCGGCTCGACATGCTGATAGTGTTCCATGAGAGCTTTTGATTCCGCATCGACTTCCTCTTTTGTTGGAATAATTTTTTCTTTCCTGGCGATCTCGCTCAAGATAAGTTCCGTCTTCGCGTGGTTTTCAGCGCTTGGTCTCCATTCTTTTGCGATCTCTTCCTCTGTTTTCTTAATATGCTTCAGGTAATCAGGAAATGAAAGCCCCGCATGAGCAAGTTCGTCTTCAAATCGCGCTTTCATCCGGTCGAGCTCGCTTTTGACGAGAATTTCCGGCAGGTCAATTTTCGTGCTTTCAAGGATGGCGTCGATGATCTGTGTTCGGCGCTTGTCTTTTGCTTTCTGTTTCCGCTCCTCTTCGAGATTCTTTTTTGCTTTTGCTCTGAAGTCTGCAACATTTTCAAACTCGCCGAGTTTCTTTACGAATTCGTCATTGAATTCCGGAAGGATATGTTCATGTTTTGAATGGTCTTCTTCGTGTCCTGCCCCGTTAGAAGTAGGCGACTTGTCGCTGTTAGTTCTGATGGGGTCGCCGTTCCCATGTTTCATATGGAGTTTGCGGACCTCCTCAATGACATCATCAATATCTTTTTCTGTAACTTCAATCTTATCCTCTTTCTTTTTCATCTCCTTGTTGGCGATTTTTTTGTAGTCACCCATGACAATTTCTGGAATGACAGTTGCTTTGATCTTGAAACCGGCATCGCTTCCTGGGGCGATTTTTGTGAGGATGACTTCTGGTTTGCCAATGACTTCAAGTTTGTGTTCATCGACGATACTGACATATTCATGCTGGAGGGCGATTTCTGCTGCTTCCTCAAGGATAGTAACCTCTCCGAGTTTTGAAACAAGAACGGTTTCTGGAATGTGTCCCTGTCTGAAGCCGTCGAGTTTTACGTTTTTACTTAAATCTGCGAGCGCCTCCTTTCTGTGGGTAAGGAGTACTTCAGCAGGGATTTCTCCCTCGATTTCCACTATCGAGTGGGGAAGTTTGGTGATTTTTATATTTTTCGTATGAGCCATAATGCGTCAGAGTCTAGCCTTTAATTTTGATTTTGTCGACCCTCGTAGTAAGATTCTTCTTTATATGGAAAGGATTGAAAATTTTCTCTCTCGGCATGGGTGGATCACTCTTCTCGTACTTAGTCTCGTGAGCCACTTCACCCTCTTCGGTTATCCGAAAGAAGTGGTGTTTGATGAAGTGCATTTTGGAAAATTCGCAACGGATTATTTTACCGGAGATTTCTTTTTCGATCTTCACCCGCCTTTGGCGAAGCTTCTCATCACTTTTTTTGGTTGGATCGGGGGCTATCAGCCGGGTTTTAGTTTCGCATCGATCGGCCAGAATTTCCCAGATTCAAGCTTTCTGTGGCTGCGTCTCCTTCCTGTGCTTGCGGGGGTCCTTTTGCCGATCATTATTTATTTTCTCTGTCTCCGGCTTCATTTTTCTAAAACAGCATCATTTGTAGCAGGACTTCTTATGATTCTTGAGAATTCGCTCCTTGTTCAATCGAGATTCATTCTTCTCGACAGCTTACTTTTGCTTTTTGGATTTCTTGGAATTTTACTTTCTATCATTGCTCGCGAGAAAAAACTTATGTGGCTTTCCTTTGTTTCCGGAGCCAGCCTTGCCTGCGCCTTTTCCATAAAATGGACCGGACTTTCTTTTCTCGGGCTAGTGATTCTCTGGGAGCTCTGGAATGGAATTCGAAATAAAGTTTCACTTAAAGGATGGATAATCAAGGCAGTTTCTTTTTGCATCATTCCGGTGCTTCTCTATATGGCGATCTTTGAGGTTCATTTTCTTCTTTTGAATAAATCAGGCACGGGCGATGCTTTTTTGACTACGGCTTTTCAAGGAACGCTTGTCGGAAGCCAGTACGCCGGGAAAGAACCTGCGCCGAGTTTTCTTTCAAGATTTCTCGAGCTCAACAAGGTGATGTATACAGCCAATTCCCCATCTCTCACTCACCCTTACGGAAGCAAGTGGTGGAGTTGGCCTCTTATGCTCCGTCCTATCTATTATTGGAATCATGCCGGAGATGTCCCCGGCACTGAAGCGAAAATTTATCTCATCGGGAATCCAGTTTTGTATTGGGGAGGACTTTTATCTGTTTGGCTTCTTTTCTCTTCTTTGCTTCTTCATTTTAGAAAATATAAACCAAAGCTCGAAATTATCGCCTTTCTCGGTATTGGATATCTTGTAAATCTTTTGCCGTTTATGTTCATTACTCGAGTAATGTTTTTGTACCACTATTTCACGGCGCTTATCTTTTCGATACTTATTATGGTGTTTCTTGTAGATTCAATCGAAAATCGACGACTGAGAAAAACTCTCTTCATCGTTCTCGTGGCTCTCTCGCTCGCGTTCTTTCTCTTTTTTGCGCCACTTACCTACGGGACTCCTTTGTCAGAGCATGCTCAGAATCTCAGATTTTGGTTTCCTTCTTGGCGATAAGAAAAAAACCGCTAGTTGGCGGTTTTTTTTTCTTAGTTGATTCCTAAGCTCCCGCTTTGAATATAGTTTTGTCGTTCATGGATTTTCGCTCGAAGGTACAAGATTCCTCCGACGAGAATGACAATAAGGATAACAATGATTCCGATAAACGCTCCGACAGCTTTTCTTTTCGGTTTCTGAACCTGTGTTTCAATATCTGCACTTTCTTCCATAATTTTATTATACACAAAGCCGCGCCCTGTTTACAGGGCGCGGCTTTGATCTTAATTTACTTCAAAAACATTTTTACGAGAATCGGAACGATAATAAGAGCGACAATGTTGAGGATCTTGATCATCGGATTGATCGCTGGTCCCGCAGTATCTTTGTACGGATCTCCCACAGTATCTCCAGTGACAGCAGCCTTATGAGCATCTCCGCCTTTGCCTCCGTAATTTCCTTTCTCAATGTATTTCTTGGCATTGTCCCATGCTCCGCCTCCAGAAGTCATCGAGATTGCGACGAAAAGTCCGGTAATGATAGACCCGACAAGAAGTCCTCCAAGAGCAATTGGGCCCAAGATAAATCCGACAAGAAGAGGAACAATAACAGGAATGAGCGCAGGAATGATCATTTGTTTGATCGCCGCTTTGGTTACGATATCAACACATCGAGCGTAATCCGGCTTTGCCGTTCCTTGCATAATGCCCTTTATCTCCCGGAATTGTCGTCTCACTTCTGTCACCACTTCTCCTGCGGTCTTGCCGACAGCTTCCATAGATAGCGCTGCGAAATAGTAGGGAAGAAGTCCTCCGATAAAGAGGCCGACAATAACTTTTACATTTCCAAGATCAAACGCCAATCTGTGATTGAGGCTCGTGAATTCTTGAGTGTATGACGCAAACAAAACGAGTGCGGCGAGTCCAGCGGAACCGATCGCGTATCCTTTGGTAACCGCTTTTGTTGTGTTCCCGACAGCATCGAGTGCGTCAGTAATTTCCCGTACATTTTCTGGAAGGTCTGCCATCTCTGCAATTCCTCCGGCGTTGTCAGTAATTGGTCCGTATGAATCGATCGCTACAATAATTCCCGCCATTGAGAGCATACTCATAGTCGCGATAGCGATTCCATACAGTTCTGCGAAGTGATATGCGAGCAAAATTCCGCCGACAATTGTAAGAAGAGGGAAGAGCGTAGATTTCATCGAAACCGCAAGTCCTTGGATGACATTTGTGCCATGTCCTGATACAGATGCCTTTGCGATTGACTGCACTGGAGCGTATTTTGTCGAAGTGTAATATTCAGTGATAACAACAAGAAGCGCTGTTACAGCGAGTCCTACGAGAGATGCGAGATAGAGATTCATCGTACCGTAGCTAGTTCCTGCCATGAGCATTTTTGTCGCAGGATAAAATGCTATAGCAGAAATTACTCCCGAAGCGATGAGTCCTTTGTAGAGAGCTCCCATAATGTTCTCTGTTTTTCCGAGGCGGACGAAAAATGTTCCGATGATCGATGCGATGATTGCGATTCCTCCAAGAACAAGCGGATAGATGATTGCGTTTTCAAAACTGTCGAAGATGAGAGAACCGAGAAGAATTGTCGCAACAGAAGTCACGGCGTATGTTTCGAAAAGATCTGCTGCCATTCCCGCGCAATCGCCGACGTTGTCGCCGACGTTGTCTGCGATTACCCCAGGATTACGAGGATCGTCTTCTGGAATTCCTGCTTCAATTTTTCCAACGAGGTCTGCTCCGACGTCCGCAGCTTTGGTAAAAATTCCTCCGCCGAGCCGGGCAAATACAGAAATAAGCGAAGCTCCGAATCCGAATCCAATGAGTGCTTTTACGTCATGAGTGAGGGCATAAAATCCAGCAACTCCGAGAAGGGCAAGACCGACAACGAGAAGTCCGGTGACAGAACCTCCCTGAAAAGCAAGTTTCAATGCCTCTTTCATTCCTTTTTTTGCTGCTTCTGCTGTGCGCACATTTGCTCGCACCGAAACGTTCATGCCGATGTATCCCGCTGCACCTGAAAGAATCGCTCCTACGAGAAATGCGATAGCTGTATTTACGCCAGTAACAAAAAGAAGCACAACAAAAAGAATAATCGCAATAATGGCAATCGTTCGATACTGTCTATTAAGATATGCCTTCGCGCCGTCCTGAATTGCCTTGGCGATCTCCTGCATTCGGGGAGAGCCGGCATCTTTCTTGAGGATCGATTGGATAAGAAGAAGACCGTATACAAGAGCTAATACTGCACTACCGAGAGCAAACCATAGATATGAACTCATAAAATTAAATTCCTAATTATTAATTTCTAAAAAATAATGCTTATGATTTTACTATTTCCGGCTCTGCTTCTGCAATAGATTCGCCTTTTGCAGATTGAATGTCAATTTTCCATCCGGTCAATTTTGCGGCGAGGCGGACGTTTTGTCCTCCTTTTCCGATAGCGAGCGATTGCTGATCAGATGCGACTTCAACGGTCGCTTTTCTTTCCTTTTCATCGATTTGCACTTTCAAAATTTTTGCAGGAGAAAGCGCGTCTTCGATAAATCTTTTTGGATCTGCTGACCACTCTATAATGTCTATTTTTTCTCCGCCGAGTTCAGACATAACAGTCGAGACGCGTACTCCTCGCTGTCCGACAAGAGAACCAACTGGATCGACGTGCTCATCTTTTGAGGAGACAGCGATTTTCGTTCGCGAGCCCGCTTCTCGAGCGACCGCTTTCACTTCAACAGTTCCGTTTGCGATTTCAGGCGCTTCGACAGCAAAAAGCTTTTCCAAAAATTTAGGATGTGCGCGAGAAATCCGAAGGAATACTCCTTTGGTGTTGTCTTCTACTTTGTAGAGGTATCCTCGTACTCTTTCGCCTTGCTGGTAGCGTTCTCCAGGAATTTGCTCTTCGTATGGCAAAACTGCAGTAGTTCGCCCCATATCAATGAAGATATTTCCTCGCTCTACTCTTTGTACTGTTCCGGAAACGATTTCTCCTTCTCGTTTGCCATATTCTGCGAGTACTCCAGTTTTTTCCGCTTCGCGGATCTTCTGGATGATGACCTGTTTTGCGGTCTGCGCAGAGATTCGTCCGTAATCATCTTTTGATTCGAGTGGGAAAACGATTTCTTCTTCAACTTGTGCGTCTTTTTTTATTTTCTTCGCATCAGCGAGGAGAATGTGATGTTCTGGATTGAATCGGATTCTGTCATCCTCTACTCCTTCTTCTACTTTTGATTCGCCTTCCTCTTCTTCAGGGAAGATAACTTTTTCTGGATCAACAACAATTTTCACTTGCAGGAATTCTACTTTTCCGCTGTTCAAATCAAATTTTGCGCGGACAATCTGTCCCTTTTTCCCGTACTCTTTTTTGTAGGCAGTCGCCAAAGCAACCTCGATCGCTTCGATGAGTTTATCTTTCGGAATGCCACGCTCTTCGCCGAGCTGGTCAATGACTGAATTGATTATTTTAAGATCAAACATGCTTTTTCTTTTAAATTGATAATTTGTATGATTTTTGCCCTTTTGGGTAAAAAAGAAGCCCGCCGGAAGGCGAACTGTTGTCCACAGTATACAGGATATATCTCCCATCTGTCAAATACCCTGTGGTATAATTTACGGAAATGATTTTTTCTAAAAAATCTCTATTGGTGAAATCATTTCTTTTTATCTTTTTCTTTGCTGGGCTTTTTTTCATCTCTCCGAATACGAGTCATGCTGCAGAGAAGACTTGGATAGGATGTAATACAAATCTTTGGTCAAATGCGGCATGTTGGTCTCCCTCCGGTGTCCCCGCAAATGGCGATAATGTTACTATCGGTTCATACTCTCACA